>NZ_JAGKSG010000009.1:0-135853 GCF_018119385.1 Massilia sp. AB1
TCCATCACAGAGCGGCCGCCTTGCTCAAGGCAGGCCTGGCCGGCCTCACCCTCGCCGCCCCCGCGGGGGGCGGGGGGGGGGGGGGGGGGGGCCGCGGGGGGCCCCCCCCCCCCCCCCCCCCTACGATGATCGCCGGGCCGCAGGCAGGACGCGCGTGGTATTAGGCCGCATCGGGCTGGTTGGCGCACGCCGCTCGCCCACGCCCCGGAACTCGGTGTCCTCGTCCTCTGCCTCTGACTGCGCGGCAGGGTTTTCGGCGATGCCGTCCTGCTTCCGTGCGATCTTGAAGATCGATACCGCCTTCGCCAGGTTGACGGTCTGTTCGTGCAGGCTCTCGGCCGCCGCCGCGGCCTGCTCCACCAGCGCTGCGTTCTGCTGGGTCATGCCGTCCATCTGCCCGACCGCGCGGTTGACGTCGGCGATGCCTTCGGCCTGCTCGGTGCTGGCCACGCTGATGCGACCGATGATGTCGTTCACCTGCCTCACCGAGGCCACGATGTCGCCCATGCTGGCGCCGGCTTCGCTGACCGAGGCGTTGCCGCCTTCGATGATGGTGACCGAGTCCGCGATCAGGGCCTTGATTTCCTTGGCCGCAGCGGCCGAGCGCTGCGCCAGGGTGCGCACCTCGGCGGCCACCACCGCGAAGCCGCGTCCCTGTTCGCCGGCGCGCCCCGCTTCCACCGCCGCGTTCAGCGCCAGCAGGTTGGTCTGGAAGGAGATGCCGTCGATGACGCCGATGATCTCGACGATCTTGCGCGAGCTGGCCTTGATCGATTCCATGGTCGCCACCGCGCGCTCGACGGCCTGGCCGCCGCTGGCCGCCAGCTGCGAGGCTTCGGCCGCCAGCTCGGACGCCAGGCGCGCGTTGTTGGCGTTGTCCTTCACCGCCGTGGTCAGGGCTTCCATGGCGCTGGCGGTCTGCTCCAGCGATCCGGCCTGCATCTCGGTGCGGGTGGACAGGTCGAGATTGCCGCTGGCGATCTCCTTGGACGCGGTATCGATCGAGCGCACCGCCGTGTGGATGCTGTGCAGCGCCACGTTCAGGCGGGCGAAGCTGTGGTCGAGGGCGCGCGAGGTGTCGGCGATCTCGTCGCGGCCCGTGCTGGCGCCGGGCGGGGCGTCGAGGCGGCCCTCGGCCAGGTCGTCCACCGCGCGCGCAATGGTGCGGATCCCGCCCAGCATCGAGCGCCGCACCTGCATTGTCACCAGCAGCGACAGGCCGATGGACAGCAGCACCAGGCCGGCCATGCTCAGGCCGAGCGAGCGGAATTCCGCCTTGGCGGCGGTGTAGGCGTCCTCGCTGAGCTTCTTTTCCAGGGCCGCCAGGCGTCCCAGTTCGGCGTCCAGGGCGCCGAACTGCTTTTCGGCCTTCTGCATCGAGTTGGTCGCGATCGACTGGTCCACCTGGGCCAGCTCGATGGTTTCCAGAACTGCCTTGCGGTAGGCGGCCAGCGCGCTCAGGGAAGCCTCGATCGGGGCGCGCTCGCCGGCTTCGGCCAGCTTGCCGAGCTTGTCCAGTTTGTCCTTGATGCCGGCATGCTTGCGGTGGATGTCGGCGGTGAGGGCGTCGAGGCGGTTCCTGGCGAAGCTGCCGTTGACCCAGGCCAGCAGCTGGTAGATGTTCGCGTGCGCGAAGCGCGCATCGCCCGCCACGTCGGCCACCGCCTGCAGCCGCGCCGCGCGCACCTGCACCATGTGCTCGAGCGAGGCGTTCTGGCGCACCATGCCGTAGCAGGCGGCCGCCGACAACAGGGTCAGCAACACCAGCACCAGCCCCGGGGCCAGCAGCAGCTTCTGCCCGATCCGCAGTTTGTTCAGCATCATTCACCCCGTAACGCTCGCACGTCACCCCCGCGCAGGCGGGGGCCCAAGTTTGCTCGCACAGCCCACCGCCAACCAGGAATCACTTCTTATAAATCCCCGCCTCCAGCACCACATCGTCCACCCGCAGGATGTACGTGGTCTTCGGCTCGATCTTCCCCGAGGTCGGATTCTTGTACTGGTAATCGACCCAGCCCTTGCCCTTGGCCGCAGCCAGCTCGATGATCTCGCGCCGGTACTTCTTGCCGTTCGCATCCGGCACGTCGGTCAGGTCCTTGCCGACGATCGAAGGGTTGTAGGGATGAGCCAGCACGATGCCGGTCTTGATGTCGCGGATATCGATGTACAGGGCGCCCTGGACGAAATCCGGATCCTTGGCGTTGATGCGCTTCATCATCTCGTCCTTGCCCTTGCTCTTGATGAGGGCCGCGCCACGTTCGCACATCGCGATGGCGTCCTTCTCGGTCGGTTCGTTGGCAAGGGCGGCGGTCGATGCGAAGCCCAAGCTCAGGCCCAGGGTCAGCGCGGCGGTGGCGATCAGTTTCATGAGGCTTCCTTTCGTGATGTACGCATGAAATATTTCTAAAGTGCATTCACAAATGTACCGACCCGAATCGGCCACGGATTGCGCTCACTCAAGCACACCGCGCGCGGTCCCTGCGCAGTGTGGACCGAGGGTAGTTTTGTCCTACCTGCACACCCTTTGTTCCAGGCCGATTGTTAGGAACAGTCCGATTGATGGATGGCAACTTCTTTTGCTTTAGCGGTCCTACCATGGTTCTTCGCGGTAGCCCCGCTTCTTCATCCTTTCTCCTGGAGAATTCCCGTGACCACGCTAGAATCGACGCCCGCCAAGTTCAAGCCCTATACGCGCCAGAGCATCGTCGCCGCGCGCCAGTGGGAGTGGCTCACTCCCGAGCTGCAGGAAGCGGTGCAAGTGGTATCGCACGTGCTGCCGTTCCGGACCAACGCCTATGTGCTGGAAGAGCTGATCGACTGGGACAAGGTGCCGGACGATCCGATCTACCGCCTGACTTTCCCGCACCGCGACATGCTGCCCGCCGACGAGTACGAGCAGCTGCGCGACCTGGTGCTGGTCAAGAAGGACGACGCCGCCACCGCCCAGATGGTGCATCGCATCCGCATGCGCATGAATCCGCACCCGGCAGGGCAGATGACGCACAACGTGCCGCGCGTGAACGATGCGCCGCTCAAGGGCCTGCAGCACAAGTACAGGTGCTGTTAGAATGCGTCCACTATGAGAGCCTATTCCTATTCCCGTTATTCCAGCGAAATGCAGCGCCAAGGCGGGTCAATCGACCGACAGCAGACCTTAGCTCGCAACTGGTGTGAAGAACACAATGTTGAGCTTGCGGAAGCTTTTGCAGATGAGGCGGTGTCAGGCTTCCATGGTGACAACCTTGCAACAGGAGCGCTTTCCATGTTCATCGCACGTGTGAAGACTGGCGAAATTGAACGGGGTAGTTACCTGCTTCTAGAAAACCTTGACCGGCTTACCCGACTTAGTGCGTGGGAAGCGTCGGGCCTACTGCAAGATTTAGTGAAGCTAGGGATAGTCGTCATTACCCTTCGTCCAGAAATGCGGTTTGACCACACCAGCGACGCCCTTGACTTGCTCAAGGCCATTCTGCATATGGATAACGCCCACAAGGAATCGGCACGTAAGAGCGAGCTTGGTGAAAGGGAATGGGCGAAGCGTTTTGCGCGTGCACGCGAGAACAAGCACCACATTGGGAATCGGGTGTCTAACTGGTTGACGCTAGTTAGACCCGATGGGCGGTACTACGTCAATGAGCACGCGTTCGCCGTTGGCCGGATTTTCGAGCTTTGCCTTCAGGGCTTAGGTAGCACGGCAATTTCACAGGCCCTGAACGCTGAAGGATATAGAACTTTTAACAAGGGCAAGCGGTGGGGCACTACTGCGGTACTCAGTATTCTTCAGAACCGGGCTGCAATCGGTGAGCTTGCGCCGAAAGACGGGGGCGAGCCAATACAAGGCTACTTCACGCCAGTGGTCGATGTAGCGACGTTCGATGCTGCCCAGGCGAAAATTACCGAGCGACGTACAGGAAAGATCACGAAGCAATCTGCTGAGTTCAACATATGGCAGAAGCTTGTTTATTGTGGCGTTTGCGGTAGTCGCATGCATATTATCCAACGTACAAAGTTCCGATACCTGACCTGTGCTAACCGACGCTATGGACAGTGTGAAGGTGCAAAGAATGTTCGACTTGATGAAAGTGAAGATGTGTTTTTGCTTATGCTCCGAGAGCTACATGCGCTTCACTTCGTACTGCCTGACCCGAAGCGTATTTCGCAGGAACTAACTGCGGCAGAAGGACGGTTACAAGCCGAACAGAAAAAGCATGCAGTTTGGGTAAGGAAGGTAGAAGACCATCCAGAAGTAGAGGCTTACCATGACCTTGTTGTCAAAGGTAACGCACAGGTGAAGGCTATGAAGTCGGAAGTTGAACGCCTGACCATGGAGTTGGCCGGAAGCAGTGACAAGCTAACCCTGGCAGAGACCCGAACTAAGATCGACATGGCCGACGTAGATACACGTAGACGGGCTAACGCATTCCTTCATCGTCTGGGAGTTCGTGTGTACATAGCGGACGGTTACTTGGTGCTTCAGCGGGATGAAGCTAGAGCTATGTTTGCCGTCGATAAGAATAGGGTTGGGTGTCTAGGGCTGGAAGGTAAACCGGGTGAGATCCCAGACTTAGATGCGGCTAATTCTATCGCTAAGGGCGTAAAGACATTGCTAGCGAAGTCGGGAGGTGGGTTTGTTTATCGAGGCGATTTGACTACACCGAACGGCAGAGGTACGAGGCGAAACACAAGTCAACGCGACATTGGTTAAGACGGTAACTTGAACGAGTGACCGAAAATAGAAGGCGCTACGATGCGCCTTCTTTAATTCTGTCGTAAGGACTTAAATGCCAGCTTCGACTTGTACATCTGCCCAAGCGTCGTTCAACCGAGCTTCATAGCCGCGATGCTCAGCTTCGCGCTCGGGTGTTGACTTGACGGTTTGCATTGGATAAGCATTGATCGCGGCCGTCCATACTTTCATATAGTTTTTTAGTGCTGTCGTGACCGCTGGGCTGCCGGTCGCTGAGGCGACGGCTGCGGAATACAGCGGTGCGAGCCCCTGCCGGGCCGCTTTCACTTTCTCCACTACCGCTTGTCCCGCGTCCGGGATGTTTTTTCGATACTCCTCCTCTCTTAGGAGGATCACATCGATCCGTGCTTGCGCAAGCGCAATACTTGCTTGTTGATGCAATTTTAGGCACACATCGGCACCGCAGGGAGCAGTAGTTTTCGGTTTACCAGCAAGTGCAGGCGCGGAAGCAACCAAGAGCGTAAGAATTAAAAGAACGGATTTCATTGTCAACTTTCAGTTAAGGGGTTGTCTGCGGTTCATGAACCGTCGAGAAGTTTACCACGCGGTGTGAGCATGTGGCATGCCAAACTTATCACCATCGAAACATGACCCTGCACTGATCGCACTTGGCGAAGCAATACGTAAAGCTAGGCAAGCTAAGGGACTCAGCCAGGAACAGTTAGCGCTGCTGGCCGGTGCGGATCGAAGCCACCTTGGGCGAATCGAAAGGGCTGAAAACGAAATTGCAGTGTTGCTTCTAAAGCGGATTGCAAGTGCGCTTGGTATGACAGCTTCACAACTCTTAGGTGATGCCAATTTATAGTCGTGGTGTCATCCAATGTGATAGATTGCTACGCTTCACCCCACTAACGCAAGTTCATAGCGTTCGATCCCATGAAGGTAACCATGTCTAGCCAGCCAAAAACTGAAGACTCATCCACGACCTCCTCACCTCTAACTTGCGGCATTATCATGCCCATCTCCTCAATTGACGGACTAAGCGCTGAGCACTGGAGCGATGTAAAGTCAATTATTCAGGAGGCGGTAGATAGTATTGCTGCGCCCAGATTTGTAGCTAGGTTGGTGAGTGAGGCAGATGATGTAGGCGTAATTCATAAAAGAATAGTGCAAGGCGTATATTCTTCGGATATTGTTATCTGCGATGTTAGCGCAAAAAATTCCAATGTCATGTTTGAACTTGGGATGCGCCTTGCTTTTGATAAACCAACCATCATAATAAAAGACGATAAGACCGACTACAGCTTTGATACAAGCGTAATCGAGCACCTTTCATATCCACGCGATTTACGTTTCGCCAAGATAAACAACTTCAAAAAACTACTTGCAGAGAAAGTCATTGCCACTCACAAGGTGGCATCGGCCAATCCTGAGCATTCTACCTTTTTGAAAAATTTCGGCACGTTCAAGGTAGCGCACCTTAATGAGAAGGAGGCAACTGGCGAAATCGTAATGATCGATATGCTCACTGAATTGCAGCAAGCTGTTTCCGAAATCCGCAGGTCACAGAAGGTAAGGGCGCGTTCAGCTAGCCCAACACGGGAACGAACCAGCTTAACCATCTTAGTTGACGCAATCGAGCAGCTAAAGGCAATGGAGCCTAATTTCAACTTAGACCCAATTGAAAATTTAGTTTCGAGGCTTGAAAATCGCCCTGACCTTACTAAAGGTTATATTACTCGCGGCGAATTTGCCTCGGCAGTAGGAGACGCTTGCGAGATATACCAGGCTTTACATTAATCTAGCTTCCGTTACCACAACATTTTTTGAGCTTGTGCGATGAAAGTATTTTTAAGCTGGTCAGGTGATCGTAGCAGGCACATAGCAGAATCCCTGCGCACGTGGTTGCCACGAGTTATTCAAGCTGTAAGACCATGGATGTCAGACATAGATATCCCGGCTGGTGCCCGTTGGCAGACGGATATTGCACACGAACTGGATGCAGCAGACTTCGGCATTATTTGCGTGACGCCGGAGAATATAAACAAGCCGTGGTTGATGTTTGAAGCAGGTGCGTTATCCAAATCGATGAAAGCGTCACGTGTCTGCCCGCTGGCATTTTCTATGGAACTGCATGATCTAAGCGGGCCGATTGCTCAGTTCCAAGCAAATAAACTTGATCGCGATGGCGTGCTGCAAGTGTTAAAAGCGATCAATGCGTCGATGGGCGACCAAGGTCTGGATCAAACACACCTCTCTGAACAGTTCGAAATGCTTTGGAGTAGGCTGGATAAGGCGTTGGAGGCTATTCCAACATACGAACCCCCTGCAGCCGAACAACCGACGAAATCACCTGTAACGTCTCTCGAAGCTGACGAGATTATGAAGTTTCTTCACCGTGTCGCCGTGAAGAACGAAACGCTTTATCCAAATTCAGCCGAACCTTACACTGTCTACGCAGCAGAATCATCACAAGAATATGTGACAGGCAATCAAGTTTTATATTATGCTCCCGTATCGAACCTTGAAGGTGCGCTTTCCGGAGTTATAGTCAAACCTAGTTCAGCATCTTCTTTACGGAAACTTGTTGCGACTATTCATGAAGATTTGGAGGCTTGGTTCAGCGTGGCCTCGGCAGTCCCAAGCGTTTCCATAGACCTTTCAGGGCCAGGCCAAGTATTAAAAGAGCAACTGACAATTTTAAGCGAGCTCGGTCGCAATTTTCCTAATTCAGTGGAAATTGGGTTATCGGAAACGCAATTGACTTCTAACCCAAGAGACATGATCGAAATGCTTCGAGAATTCAGAGCAACTGGTTTGACCTTCGGCGTAAAGGAGTTCGGCACCGGTTACTCATCTTTGAATTGGCTTAAAGAATTTCCGATTGGCTCACTGTGGATTGATAAAAGCTTTATTCGCGACATAGCTATAAGTAAAGCTGATCGGGAAATTGCTAGCGCAATTGCTGCTCTTGCTAAAAGTTTAGAGCTCGCCGTTATAGCGGAAGGTGTTGCCACGCTCGCACAAAGTACGGTACTGCTAGAGATCGGCGTAAAGAATATATCTGGAAGTATGGCCGGAGATTTGATGACAAGTAGTGACGTGTATTCGCTTATATCAACTTAGGCGCTCGGATAACGTAGACAACCGCCCCTACGGCTTTGAAGCATCAATTAGGGATCTTGCCTCTCCAAATTACCTACAGCCAAAAATCTAAAATAATTTGACAACGCGAGCGCATTGGGTATTCTCGGTTTTAGATTTCAGAAAGCAGGCAAATTCGGAAAAGACCGGGGAGCGAGTTGTTGATTTGACACACAGATTCCGAGAATAAATCCGTAGTTGCTATTTTTTAAATATCAATCGATAACACGACTGAGAAAGCCGTGGAGACGTGGCTGGCGCTCAGTGGTGGGTGATAGTACGGCACCTAGGAAACTGTTGTAGAGCATTTTGTCGCTTCTTTGTATCCTATATGCTGCCGATTCGGGTCAATAGGTTGGCAACGGAGGTCTTGTGCCAAGCACCGCCGCGTGGGGTCTTAAACCCATCATCATTCAGGAGTTTAGCGATAGCCCCCAACGACTTAATGCCTCGGCTTGTAAGATGCTCAATCACTGGCTTGAGGTCAGCCGCATGGGAATTTGCTTTCTTTTTGATTGCCTGTACGCCTGCTACGTTACCCTTTGCAGCACGTTTCAGCGCTGCAGCACCGTTCGGGTTCCCCAACTTCGTACCTCGCTTCTTCGCGACTGCCAAAGCTTCTTTGGTACGAGCCGAAATAGCTTCCCGCTCCTGCTGGGCGATCACAGCCAGGATGTTGACGGTCAAGTCGTTGGCGTCGGGGTTGTCGGCTGCGACGAACTTTACTCCAGAGTCACGAAGGGTTAGCAAAAAAGCAGCGTTACGCGACAGGCGATCCATCTTCGCAATGACCAATATTGAGCCTGTTACCTTTGCTAGGTGTAGGGCTGCTATCAGTTTGGGCCGGTTGTTATCGCTTTTCCCTGACTCGACTTCCACAAACTCCTTTAGGATACGAGCATTGCGGGATGCTGCGTAGCCTTGTATACGGTCGCGTTGCGCTTCTAGCCCAAGGCCGCTCTCACCTTGCCGCTCCGTACTCACCCTGCAATAACTTACGATCTTCATCGGCACCCTAAACGGTATAAAACTGCGTAATGTTCGTTAGGCAATCTTATACCATCGTTGCAGAGATTACAACATAGTTCCTTGCACATAATTGATGCGTGGGCGGACTGGTTTGTTGTAGCGCACAGGCATATACTGGTGCTCCTGCTAGTTCTAGAGCCAGAATGAAACTATTGAACGATATCGTTGGACTGCTGATGAACGAAGCAGGTTCATTGAACGAGGCATTGTTGAAGACAAAGGTGTTACTACACCAGATAGGCCATCGTGAACTAGTTGGATGGGTGACAAGCGAGCTGTCGGGATACCCTGACGATGCGGAGCTTCCACCTTACCGAAAGGTGCACTTTCAAGTCTACGGAACCATAACCAATGGCTACCATATCTACCCGCGACGCATACTTTCGGCTAGGCACCTTCGCAAACAATTTGGCGACGTGTTTGAGGTTGCACAGATTGCACAAGCTATCGGTGTGTTGGAGAAGAACGTAAGCGAGTCTACGGCTGAAAGTGCAATGACGAAGCAGTTTGGCCCCCAGGTGGACAAGCTATTAAGCGAGCCATATGCGGGTGGATACTACGTTGAAGGTTCATATTCATACATCGGGATCGGCCAAATACAGCAGATTTTGATCGAAGTACGGTCTCGCCTTCTTGACTTTATTTTGGAATTACAGAGCGAGGTTGGGATGTCAGTACAAGAAGAGGACATCAAGAAAATGACAATTAGTCTGGACGTGCCAGGCATGTTCGGTAAGGCAGTGTTCGGCGATAACACAACCATCCTGCTCGGCAATCACAACAACCAACAGGTCACGAACACGAGCCTTAAGAACGATAAGGCGGCACTGGCAGACGAACTTCGTCGAAATAAGGTTGCAGAGGCGGACATCGTTGCGCTGGATGTGGCGTTGAGCGAAGACCCAGTCCCGACTGGACCGGGGCAGTACGGACCTGCTGCTGAAGGCTGGATGAAGCGAATGTTGGGTAAGGCTATCGACGGTTCATGGAACGTGTCCATCGGTACAGCAGGTAGCTTGCTGGCGACCGCTATTCAGAAGTATTACGGATTTTAGGAGTTTAGGTCTGCTCACGAGCTACACTAGTACGGCATGATGCCTGCTGCGAAGTCGGCAGCAGCCTTAGCACGAGCCTCAGCGGCGGCGACTCGGTCAGCAGTTACCGTCTCAAGGAAATGACTGCGTAACTCGGCTGCGCCTGCTGTCCCATCGTCAAACTCCACGGTACACCCGAACTTCGTAGCTTGGTGAACGAACGGGATTGACACACCTTCTGCTTCCAGCTCGATTCGTATAAGCATTTGTGGAAGCATCTTCAGCGTGCACCAGATCAGCCCTGAGTTTGCGTAGCGTTCGGCATCATCTGGCTTCGGATTGTCGATAAAACAGACTATGTAATGCCGCCAACCGTGTTGAGCCTGCAGTGCAAGCAGCTTCCATAGCGAGTGATTAAACCCCTCAGCAAGCGTCGCCAGGTAGCCTGCACGACCTGAGCCATGAAGAGCCGTCGACAGGTCCGTATGGCTCATACCGTTAGTTGGGGAGCGAAGTATGCGCATGTACTCGGCCGCCAATGCTTCGCGGCTGCTTTCACAGGTGTAGTGGTTGTTCAAAGATCCGTCTTTCAGCTCGATAAACACCGGTCCATGAGCACACGGGATAACGAAATCCGGCTTGCCTTCAAGTTGTTCGCCGCTGGCATCTTGGTAGATGGGAGACATATATGGTGCGAAGCTCACACACGGGCGTCCGCCAAGTGAAGCGATTACTGGGGCAGCAAGGCGTTCCGCCTTTGAAGCAAATTTCATGTTTTTCCTTTCTTTTGAATTGGCATGCCGCAAGCGGTTGCGCAATGGTTTTATAGTGTTTTTTTCGTTAGCTGCATTAGTGCATTAGGAGTCGGCACTCCGCTATAACCCGCATTAATACTGGATCCCGCGCTACTCACCTCCTGCACCAGCGCTACACTAGCTTGCACTAACGCGCATCAGTCAGTAGGTATCGATGTAAGCCGCCGCAATGGCCGCTTGCTCTACGGGCGTTAACGATGGCGCTCGACGCTGCCCCGGAACGATCTTCTGCCAAAGGTCGATCTGTTTTCCTGCATTGCAGCCCAGGACAACGCGACGCTTCTCCTCGTAGCCTGCTTCGGTCAACTTGCGCCGGATCATGTCCGTCTGCATATCTGCGATCCCATTCGCGCGCAAAAATGCAGTTAACTGGTTGATATGAAAGGCTGCCCGAATCGGTAGCGTTTCCGCTTGGGTCTCGCCGTGTGCGTCGATGTGGCTAACTTCATTGCCGCCAACGAACTCAGCAATTAGCAAGTCGGCATTGGACGTGGACATCGCAATTAACTGTTTACGTGCTTCGGTCTTGACACACGAATTCGGCTTGAACCCGTCGAGGTCGATGTCGCGAAACCACCAGTGGATTGCAGCAGCGTTTTCCGGATTCTTCCAGAACGCGGTGAATCCTTCGTAGTATGCTTCCGATTCGGCGAGATCGTGTAGATGATCAAGGTACTCCGTTACATAAAACCTTCGATCATCAGCAGGCAATACGAGCGGACGGTGGCGGTTGTTGATGATGAAGACCCGGCTATACACCTCGCGCTCGATCACTGCTTGTACGCCTTTGATCTCAACGTTCGCTGTGTCGCGTGTGATAGCCAGCTTCAGGTCTTCAGCCGTGTGCTTCCCTGCTGTAGCATCGTCGAAAACCACAACCATGTTATTCGGTAGAACTTCGGAGAACTGTTTAAACGCTGGCGTGTAGTCAGCTTCGCTCCAAACATACCGCCCACCTTGCGCAACTCGCAGTAGGTTTATCAAGCTGCTCTTCCCTGTCCCTGAGTAACCACGAATGATCATCCCCCACTGGGGACGCCGAGCCGGGTTTTGGATCACATCTCCGCAGAACTGCAGGACATGTTTGCCATCTTCGGAATTTTGGTGAAACAGCCTTGCGGCATAGGCGTCCAAGATCAATTTGCATTCGGCATAGTTCGCTGGGCGCTCTGGCGCATACGGTAGATAGGTGTTTAGCAGTATGTCCCCCTTGGAGTCCGCGAACGAACGGCTAACAATGGGTTTGAACGAAATACCACACACGCGTGTCAGTCCGCCACGAATGGCGGTTTCTAGGCTGCCCGTGAACGCACTAAAGTCCGCTTCAGGGACGCGGCGAGATGCCTGTCCCTTGCTCCACGGGCCGAACTCGAATGTTAGCGACGAAAGGTTCTGCGTACGGCCTGAAGCGGAGATGGCACGCGGATAGTTTCCAGATTCATCCACAACGTATTTTTGAGCAAGATGCGCTATGAAAGCTGCACGTATTTCCTTACTTTGGTCGGTAAGCTTGGTCATCGTTAGCGTCCATGCGCGTGCCTCGTGCGGCGTTGTTAATCAGAATTTCAATTACTTGCGAACCGCTGCGCTGCTGGGCAACACAAAGGCTTTGCAGGGCGTACCAAGTCTCGACTGGAAGGTAGACTGACTGTCGTTGCAGTGATACGCCCGCCTGCGTAGTGACCTGCTGGCGACGTGTGAACGGTACTGTATTAGGCATAGTTGCCGCCCAACTTTTTGGAAGACGCACGAGCGGCGTCAAAGGCTGATGCATTCATAATTTCTCTTTCATTAATTTCTTCAACGCTAACAGACGAAGTTGTAGCTGTCGGGTAGACGACCACAGTCAGGCGGTTGGATTGTGATTACTTAGCTCGGTCGCAAACAGCAGACCGGGATGCGCACCTTGTGGTGGCAAGGAGGATTACGCTGCGGCGAGCGTAGCTTCAAGCTGGCGAAGGTTTTCCTGCTGTGCGACGATCTGCGCTTCAATGACAGCTTTGGCGGCATCTTTCGCAGCCTGTTCTGCCCGCGCCTCCTCAGCCGCTGCTGCTCGTTTCTCAGCATCCAGTGCAAAATGTCGTTCGCGCTCAAGAGCGTCAGTCATTGCTTGGTTCGCTGCACGAACCGACGCTGGCTCGGGATCGCCAGGGACAAGGACGATAATCGCAGTCCCCGTGGTCGCATACATCGTTGGCATATGGTCGATGCTGATCGTGAACCCGATGCGGCACAATGCGCTTGCTTGAGCCAGCACGCTGTGAATAGGTCCGACCAACTCGACGGCTGCTGGCTTGTCTGCAGGGGATGTTGCCACTTCGCCTGCTGCGATTGGTGCGGCAAACGAAACTACACCCTCAGTCGACGCTGTTGCTTTAGTTAGTTTTGTCATTTCACTTCCTTCTTTGTTAGCTGATGCGGTTGTCACGAAGGAACGCGACAACGCGAGTTTTAGTCCAATCCAAATTGCGAGGAGTTTTTAGCCCATCACGATTCAGGATTTCAGCGATTTCTCGCAGGGGTGTAGCTGGTCGCAATGCGGCGATGGCTGATGAAATGAAGGCGTAGTACGCCTCCGGTCGAGTCCGTCCACCAAAGGACGGGTATAGCTTGTCGTGAACGTTCATGCGCTCTCCTATATACGGACGAAAAAAAACCTCCAAAGTGGAGGTTCAACAGGGTACGAAGATACTGCTGCTTCGTTAATTCATGAAAGGATTGTACATCAAGATCGCCCAAAAGTCAATACCCACCCATACAAATCAACATTTGTCAATAGGTTGTGCAAATTTTTATTACATCAAACCATATAAACTGCCAGGATTCGTCTAGCTTAAGACTGGCGCGATAGCACGGTTCAACACGACAGTTTGTTTAGCAAACTCATCATTTGTTTCCATTATTTCCCACCAGTAGCTAACAGGAGCTCCGATGTACGCGATGTGAGGTTCACCAGTGCGGCACCGTGCAGAAGCATCGGCTAGTCTTAGACCTCGCTCCGTTAGCACATCAGTCCCTTGTTGGAGGCGTTCAATGGTCTCTTCTGGTAAACCCGTTGCTGTAATCTACGTGCGTGCATCGAAGGAGAGTCAGGACTACTCTACAGACCATCAGCGGGCAAAAATTCGTGCGTATGCAGCAGCCCACACCATACACATTATTCGCGAATACGTTGACGATGGAAAAAGCGGGCTGGATATCAAACGTCGGGCTGGTCTTCGGGCACTAATGCGGGACGTGCAAGTGCCACAACCAGACTTTACTCATATCATCGTTTACGATGTTAGTCGCTGGGGCCGCTTTCAGGATATAGATGAGGCTGCATACCACGAGCATACCTGCCGTCGAGCTGGCATCAAGGTTGTGTACTGCGGCGAACAATTCGGCGAAGGTGTAGGGCCTTATGCATCCCTACTGAAGAGTATGAAGCGGGTGATGGCTGCCGAATACAGCCGTGAACTATCGGAAAAGGTATTTGCTGCGCAATCACGATTTATCGTAAAAGGCTTCAAACAAGGTGGGCACGCAGGTTTTGGACTGCGGCGATTAGCATTGAAGGCTTGCGGAACACCACGTGCAATCCTTGAATACGGCGAATCCAAGGTTTGTGCCACCGACCGGATTGTTCTCGTTTGGGGACCAGATCACGAGGTCGCGACGGTTAGGCGAGTCTATTCCCTGTATTTGAATACCGGCGCGAGTGAAGCTGGGCTTGCACGATTACTCAATAGCGAAAATGTACCTACCGAGTTCGGCCGCCCGTGGACAAAGGCCATGATCAATTCGCTTCTAACAAACGTGAAGTATTGCGGTGCCTTGGTTTACAACCGGCGCTCCTGCCGACTTTCCACACCCCGTATCCGTAATTCGCCCGATGAATGGATCGTAAATCCGACCGCTGTTGAACCAATTGTCGTGCGTAAAGTATTTGATGAAGTTCAGATTGAACGGGCTCGCCGCCGACAGAAGTACCCCCCAAGTGAACTGATCGAGCAGCTACGACAGTGTTATCAGAATCACGGTCGAGTTAACGCAAAGATCATCGCTGCCGATACCTCAATGCCTGATCCACAATTGTTTGTAAGGACTTTCGGCTCGCTTATTCGGGCATACGAAGCTGCTGGCCTACCACGTTCACACAAGCATATCTTTGTCGAAACAAAGCGTAAGCTCCTAGCTGAACGAACAGCACTAATTATGGAAGTGGAGAAATTAGCGCGCTCTGCTGGAGCGACCTGTGAGCGCACCACGACACCATTTACTCTGCTGCTGAACGATCATCTTCTGCTCCGGCTCGAAATGGCGGTTTCACGCAACCCTAGTCGTGGATTACGAAACTGGCGAATGCACATAACCCCAGGGGCTGACTTCACAATTTTCGCGAGAATGAGCCCAGTGAGCCTTGAAGTCCTTGATTACTTCCTAATGCCAGCTGCAGACCGATCAGCCGGATCGATATATCTTAAGGCGACGAATCTGGATCAGTACGCTGCAAAGAGGTTTAGCTGCTTAGCGGATATGTTCATGGACATCGGGGCTACCCATGAGGTGGCGAAGTGCTAGCGCCTCAGGCCAACCGTGCCGCTTTGTATGTTCGTGCGTCCACCGAACATCAGAATTATTCCACAAACCACCAAGAAGCAGTATTGCATGACTATGCTTCCCTACATGGTCTTACAGTGGTTAGAAGATACTGCGACCAAGGCCGGAGCGGGCTAACCCTAGATGGCCGCACCGGACTCCTGCAGCTTCTAAGAGACATTCAGTCCGGCCAATTCGACTTTAGTGTGGTGCTGGTCTATGACATAAGTCGATGGGGGCGGTTCCAAGATGTTGATGAGAGTGCCTATTACGAGTTTGCCTGTAGGCGTGCTGGCATTGCTGTCGCATACTGCGCAGAGCCATTCACTAACGATGGATCTCCTCTCGCGACGTTACTTAAGGGACTCAAGAGGGCGATGGCCGCCGAATACAGCCGCGAGTTATCAACGAAGGTGTTCCGGGCTCAGTGTCGACTTACCGAGGCTGGCTATAAGCAAGGCGGAGTAGCTGGATATGGATTGCGACGTATTGCTGTCTCTGCCGGAGGGACAGTCAAAAGCATACTTCAGGTCGGCGAACGAAAGAATATGCCAACTGATCGAGTGACGTATGCTTTAGGTTTACGGAGTGAAATTGCTGTAATTCACCGTATCTACGACATGTACCTCATTGAACGGCTATCTGACACTGGGATCGCTCGGCGCTTGAACGATGAGGGGATTAAGAACGAATCTGGTCGGCTCTGGTCGGCTTACCATATCAAGCAAATCCTTACCAACGACAAGTACGCGGGCACGCTAGTCTTTAACCGCAGTACCCAGCGGCTGAAGAGTTCACGCAGGCCGAACTCACCAGACACATGGGTCAAAGTGGAAGATGCTTTCGATGCCATCGTTTCGCGGGACAAGCTTGAGGAAGCGCGAGCCGAACGTGTCCGTCGACGCAAGCAGTGGAGCAACGACGAAATGCTCGATGCACTTAGGAGTATTTTTGTCGAACACGGCAGAGTCACTCTTGACTTAATCAATTCCAGCGGTGGTCCAGCGGTAAAGTCTTATGCACTTCGCTTCAATGGAATTACCTCTGCCCTAGGCCTGGCCGGAGTTAGCTGGCCATCTATGTCCCGCAGCATGATCATCAGATACCGCATGCGCTGCATTACGCGTGACATGACCATCGATTTAGAACGATGTGTTGCCACAGCAAGAGCCAGGGTTGAGAAGCTCAGTTTGCGAACCTATCGTTTGAATGGAGTGACCGTCCGTCTGCTCTGCACGAGGTGTCGACTTGAGCGGAGCCATCCATGCTGGAAGGTAACTTTGGCTCATGACCCGCCGGTCGATTTCGTCATCTGGGTACGTGCTGACTGCAACAACGAGTGTGTTGCACAGATTTACCTCATTCCCGTGGTCGACTTTCCAACCCATCTCTATATCTGGCCCTCTGAACGTACGCTCCCAAGATACGAAAAGTATGCATTCTCATCTTTGGCGGCAATGTTTGGCCTGAACGATCTGGTCAAGTAAAACGATTGGACAGAACAGCCATGAACTCATCTAAGTTGAAGTAAAACGTTTAAATAGATGCACTGGAAGGAAGCAAACCTAAAACTTCCCAAATCACCACGTTGGTAAAACCGTAATCTTCAAGAAACCGCATGGAGTATAGAAGTCCATGCGTGTGCCGAAGCTGCACTGCTGCAGCCAGCAAGCTAGCATTCTTAAACACATCTAGTGGAGATAGCGTTGTCATTCTCTAACGTTACTACCAAGTATGTCGGACGTCTTGCGCACAATCAACAACAGCGCAACAAAGAATGGACGCTTTCTAACTACACCTGTACAAGGAGACGGTGCTGTTCTTCCCCAGCGCCGGCCAGACCTGCCACGCCTACTGCACTTTCTGCTTCCGCTGGCCGCAGTTCGTGGGCATGGACGACATGAAGTTCGACGCGCGCGAATGCACCGAGCTGGTGGCCTACCTCAAGAACCACCTGGACGTGACCGACGTGCTGCTCACCGGCGGCGATCCGATGATCATGAACACCCGCTCGCTGGCGGAATTCCTGGAACCGCTGCTGGCGCCGGAACTGGCGCACATCCAGAACATCCGCATCGGCACCAAGTCGGTGGCCTACTGGCCGCAGCGCTACGTGTCCGACAAGGACAGCGACGACCTGATGCGCCTGTTCGAGAAGGTGGTCCGGGCCGGCAAGAACCTGGCCATCATGGGCCACTACAACCACGCGGTGGAGCTGCGCCACCCGATCGCGCAGCAGGCGGTCAAGCGCATCGTCGGCACCGGCGCCACCCTGCGCATGCAGGGTCCCCTGATCCGCCACATCAACGAAGACCCGAAGAGCTGGGCCGAGCTGTGGACCACCGGCGTGCGCCTGGGCGCGATCCCTTATTACATGTTCGTCGAGCGCGACACCGGTCCGCGCGACTACTTCGCGCTGCCGCTGGCGCGGGCGCACGAGATCTTCCAGGAAGCCTATTCGATGGTCTCCGGCCTGTCGCGCACCGTGCGCGGCCCGTCGATGAGCGCCTTCCCGGGCAAGGTGGTCATCGACGGCGTGGTCACCATCAACGGCGAAAAGCTGTTCGCGCTGCAGTTCCTGCAGGCCCGCAATCCGGACTGGGTGCGCCGGCCCTTCTTCGCGCGCTACGATCCCGAGGCCACCTGGCTCGACCACCTGAAACCAGCCTTCGGGCGCGACCGCTTCTTCTTCGAGACGGAAAGCGGCGGCCCGCTGCGCGGCCCCGGCGGACGCGTGATCCCGCTGGTGCCGCATGGCCAGCGCGGCTCCGAACAGCATCCGGACGCCGCCTGATGCAGCCTGCGCTGGCGGCGCCCGCCCCGCCACGCCTGACCGGCGTGGCGGTCTTCCTCTACGTGTTCCTGCCCTTCGCACTCGGCCACTACCTGTCCTCGCTGCTGCGCAACGTGAATGCGGTGCTGGCCTCGCACCTGGCCGGCGAACTGGCGCTCACGCCCGGCCAGCTCGGACTGCTCACCAGCGCCTTCTTCTTCGCCTTCGCGCTGGTGCAGCTGCCGGTGGGGATCGCGCTCGACCGCCACGGGCCGCGCCTGGTGCAGCTGGCGATGCTGCTGCTGGCCGCCTGCGGGGCGCTGCTGTTCGCGCGCGGCACCAGCTTCACCCAGCTGCTGCTGGCGCGCGCCGTGATGGGCTGCGGCCTGGGTGGCTGCTTCATGGCCGCGGTGAAGGCGGTATCGACCTGGATCGCGCCCAGCCGGCTGCCGTCCGTGCACGGCTACCTGATCGCGGTCGGCGGCCTGGGCGCGGCCACCGCCACCACGCCGGTGCGGGCGGCGCTCGAGTACACCGACTGGCGCGGCCTGTTCCTGCTCTTCGGCGCTCTGGTGGCCTGCACCGGCCTCCTGATCGCGCTGCTGTATCCGCGCGTCGAGAGCCCGGGGACCAGGCGCGGACCGCTGCTGCAGGCGCTGCGCGAAGTGTGGCGCACGCCCAGCTTCCGCAGCGTGATCTCGCTGGTGCTGGCGCCGCATGCGGTGTTCTTCGGCGTGCAGGGCCTGTGGATCGGGCGCTGGCTGTCGGACGTGGCGCGCTTTCCGGAGCCGGCGGTGGCCTACCTGCTGTACCTGAGCATGGCCGCCGTCATCTTCGGCGCGATCGCGGTGGGCATGGTCACGGAATGGGCTGGGCGGCGCGGCATGCCGCCGCTGGACGTCGCCGCGGCCGGCGTGACGGTGTTCGTGCTGGTGCAGGCGGGCTTCGTGATCGGCTACCAGCCGAGCTTCCAGCTGCTCTCGGTGCTGTTCACGCTGGTGGGCACTATTACCGGCATCGAATACGCGATCGTTGCGCAGTCGATGCCGAAGGAACTGACCGGGCGCGCGGCGACCTTCCTCAATCTGCTGATCTTCATCGGCGCCTTCCTGGTGCAGGCCGGCTTTGGCCTGGTGGTCGGACTGTGGAAGCCGGAGTTGTCGGGCCGGCCGCCGGCCGTCGCCTACCAGACCGCCTTCGCCCTGCTGCTGCTGGTCCAGCTGCCGGGCTTGTGGAAATTCGCGCGGCGCCGCAAAGCGGCGGCGTGACCGGATGCGTGTGCTTTCTCGGCGGTAACGTACGGGGCGTAATTTTTTGTCTATATAAAATGTCATCCTTCATATCCGGAGGAGGACAATCATGCGCACCCGTCCCGGGCGCCTGCTCGCAGGCGCCACGCTGCTGCTTGCCGCCTGCGGCGAGAAATCGATCCTGCCTTCCGGTGCCGACGCCGGTCCGCAACCCGTCATCAAGGAACCGGTCAAGACGGCCATCCCGACCGTGGACATCGCCCCCGCCAAGGGCTGGCCCTCGGGCAGCGGGCCGATCCCGGCCGCCGGCCTGGCGGTGAACGCCTTCGCCACCGCCCTCGACCACCCGCGCTGGCTGTACGTGCTGCCCAACGGCGATGTGCTGGTGGCCGAGACCAATGCGCCCGAGCGTCCCGAGGAGTACAAGGGCGTCAAGGGCTGGATCATGAAGAAGGTGATGACGAAGGCCGGCGCCGCCGTGCCCAGCGCCAACCGCATCAGCCTGCTGCGCGATACCGACGGCGACGGCGTGGCGGAACTCAAGCGCGTCTTCATCAAGAACCTGAATTCGCCTTTCGGCATGGCGCTGGTGGGCGACACCTTCTACGTCGCCAACACCGACGGCATCGTGCGCTTCGCCTATAAGGAAGGCATGACCGAGATCACCGCCGCGCCGCAGCCGGTGGCGCCGCTGCCGGGCGGCCCGCTGAACCACCACTGGACCAAGAACATCATCGCCAGCAAGGACGGGACCAAGCTGTACGCCACCTCCGGCTCGAACAGCAACGTGGCCGAGAACGGCATGGACAAGGAAGTCGACCGCGCCGCCATCCTCGAGGTGGACATCGCCACCGGCAAGAGCCGCCTGTTCGCCTCCGGGCTGCGCAATCCGAACGGCCTGGCCTGGCATCCGCAGACCGGGGCGCTGTGGACCGTGGTAAACGAGCGCGATGAGCTGGGCAGCGACCTGGTGCCGGACTACCTGACGTCGGTGAAGGACGGCGGCTTCTACGGCTGGCCCTACAGCTACTACGGCAAGCACGTCGATGCGCGCGTCAAGCCGCCGCGCCCGGACCTGGTGGACAAGGCCATCGTGCCCGACTACGCGCTCGGCGCCCACGTGGCGGCGCTCGGGTTGACTTTCTATGAAGGCGCGCTGTTGCCGCAGTTCGCCGGCGGCGCCATCATCGGCGAGCACGGGTCCTGGAACCGCAAGCCGCTGTCGGGCTACAAGGTGGTGTTCGTGCCTTTCCGCGACGGCATGCCGAGCGGGAAGCCGACGGACATCCTGACCGGCTTCGTCGACAAGAACGGCGACGCCTTAGGGCGTCCGGTCGGCGTGGCGGTGGACAAGGGCGGGGCGGTGCTGGTGGCGGACGATGTCGGCAATGTGATCTGGCGGGTGGCGCCGGCGCGCTGACCGCCAGGCGGTATGCAGGGCGCAGATGCTGAATACCTTGCGGGAACTGATGCAGCCGCCGCCGGGCATGGCCTTCGACTTCAGCCAGCCCGTGGGGGAACCGGCGCTGACGCCTGCGGGCGGCGTTTCGTGGCGCGTGTTCGCCAATCCGGTCTCCCTGTTCATCGGCGGCGTGACGGCGGTGCTGCTCGAACTGGCGGAACCGTCGGTGCGCTCGGGCGTGTGGGAGCACGGCAGCTTCCGTTACGATCCGGTCATGCGCCTGCGCCGTACCGGCTTCGCGGCCATGATGACCGTTTACGGCCCGCGTTCGGCGGCGGAGCAGCTGATCGCGCGCGTGGTGCGGATGCACGATCGCGTGCAGGGCACGACGCCCGAGGGGCTGGCCTATCGCGCCAATGACCCAAGGCTGCTCGACTGGGTGCACGCGACCGCCGCCTTCGGATTCGTCGAGGCCTATCACCGCTACGCCGTTCCCTTGTCGCAGGCGGAGAAGGACGCCGCCTTCGCCGAGGGCGAGCCTGCCGCCCGGCTGTACGGAGCGACCGGGGCGCTCGGTTCGTGGGCCGCGTGGGAAGCCCTGCTTGCGCGGACCGCGCCCCGGCTGGGGGGATCGCACATTCTTGCCGACTTCCTGCGGCTGATGGACGAGGCGCCGATCGTCCCGACGCCGATACGTCCGCTCCAGCGCCTGCTGGTGCGCGCCGCCGTCGAGATCACTCCGGAGCCGGTGCGTTCGCTGCCGCAGCTGCGTGGCCGCGGTCTGCGCCTGGGCGAGGCGGGAATGGTGCGCGTGCTGGCGGGGACGACCATGCTGCTGCCGCTGGGCGATACGCCGTCTGTACAGGCCGCCCGCCGGCTCGCGGTGAGCAGCGACAAGGGATGAAGTGGTCAGCCGCGATACCTGAGGGCGTCGACCAGGGCTGAAAATGCGGGCGAGGCCTGGCGCCTGTTGGGGTAGTACAGGTGATAGCCCTGGAAATACGGGCACCACTCGGTTAGCACCTGTTTGAGCCGGCCATCGGCCAGGTAAGGCGCCACCAGCTGTTCAGGGACATAAGCCAGGCCGATGCCGTCGAGAGCGGCATTGAGGACGTGGATGATGCTGTTGAATACCAGCTGCCCCTCGACCTTGACGCTGAATGCCTGGCCGTCCTTTTCGAACTCCCACGCGTAGATCGATCCGGAAGGCCGGTGCCGGATATTGACGCAGGCATGCCTGGTCAGCTCGTGCGGCGTCGCCGGCGCGGGATGGCGCTCGAAATAGGACGGAGAGCCCACCACGAACAGGCGCCAGTCGGGCCCGATCCGCGCGGCGATCATGTCCTTGCTGATCGATTCTCCCATGCGAATGCCGGCATCGAAGCGTTCCTCGACCACGTTGGTGAACCCGTAGTCGACATAGAACTCCAGCGTGATGTCCGGATACTCGGCCAGGAAACCGGCCAGCTTTGGCCGCAGGCAGAGCTCGATCTGGTCGTCGGTGCAGGTGATGCGGATCGTGCCGCTCGGCTTGTCGCGCAATTCGCCGAGGGCGTCCACCTCGGCGGCGATCTGGTCGAACAGCGGGGCGATCGAGCGCATCAGCCGTTCGCCGGCTTCCGTCGGCGCCACGTTGCGCGTGGTGCGCGCCAGCAGGCGCAGGCCCAGCCTTTCTTCCAGCCCCCTCATCGAATGACTCAGGGCCGATGGGCTGATGCCCAGCCTGGCCGCCGCTTTGGTAAAGCTCTGCTCGCGCGCGACGGCCAGGAAGGCGTGGAGATCGTTCACTTTAGGGTATGCCATTGCTGAAATTTTCTCACAACTGCATGAACATTGCCCCCGCTAATCAAAGCTGTGGGTTTCCGCCAAGATGGCAGCCTGATTTTCAACAAGGAGCCATCACCATGAGCACAACGCTGAAACATCCTCCTCGCACTGTCGGATCCCCGGTGGAAGCGGTCACCGATCGCCGTGGATTTGTCAAAGCCGCCGGCGCCGGCGTCGTTGCGCTGGGAATGCTTGCCGCCACGGGCGGTCCGGTGTTTGCCGCGCCCGCAGGCGCCGACAATTTTTACAAGAGCGACAAGGTGAGCATCCGGAAGGTGAGCTTCAGGAACCAGTACGGCATGCGCGTCGCAGGGAACCTCGTCACGCCCAGGCATCTGGACCGGAGCACGCCGGCTCCCGCCATCATCGTCGGCCACCCGATGGGGGCGGTCAAGGAGCAAAGCTCCATGCTGTATGCGCAAAAGCTGGCGGAGCGGGGATTCGTCACTCTGGCGATCGATTTGCCTTTCTGGGGCGAGAGCGAAGGGCAGGTTCGCAACCTGGTCGCGCCTGAAATGTATACCGAGGCGTTCAGCGCGGCGGTCGACTATCTCGGCACGCGGGACGGTATCGACCGCAATCGGATTGGCGTCGTGGGTATTTGCGGCAGCGGCGGTTTCGCCATCAGTGCAGCCAAGATGGATCCGCGCCTGAAAGCCATTGCCACGGTCAGCATGTACGACATGGGCGCCGTCACCCGCAATGGCCTGCGCCAGTCGCAAACCCTCGAGCAACGCAAAGCCTTGCTCGCCAAGGCAGCCGAACAGCGCTACAGCGAGTTCACGACCGGCAAAGTGGAGTGGCTGAGCTATCTGCCTGTGCGCTTGCCAAAAGACGCGGACCCGGTGACGCGCGAGTTCCACGATTTCTACCGCACCTCACGCGGCATCCACATTCCGGTCGGCCGCACGATGGAACTGACGCAAAACCGCATGCTGACCAGCGAAGTCCGGTTCGTCAATTTTTACCCGTTCAACGATATCGAGACGATTTCCCCACGGCCGCTGCTGTTCATCGCCGGCGACCAGTCGCACTCGAGGGAGTTCAGCGAGGATGCCTATCGCCGGGCTGCGGAGCCGAAGGAGCTGCTGTGGGTGCCGGGGGCCGGTCACGTCGACCTGTATGACCGCGCGAACATGATCCCCTGGGACAAGCTGACCGCTTTCTTCCAGCGGCACCTGGCCTGAGAAGGGAAGTCATGACTGCTCAAGTTTCAGAGATCCGGGTGGGCGATTCCGCCGCCCACCGCGGGACGGCCGGCCAACCGGCATATTGGAGCGGTGTGTTCGCGATGACGCTGTGTGTGTTCACGCTGATCGCCTCGGAATTCATGCCGGTCAGCCTGCTCACTCCCATGGCGGCGGAATTCGGCGTCAGCGAGGGATTGGCGGGCTACGGCATCGCCATCTCCGGCGTGTTCGCCGTGGCGACCAGCCTGTCCATCTCGACGCTGGCCGGCGCGATGGACCGCAAGACTTTGCTGCTGCTGTTGACCGCGCTGATGGGTGTCTCGGGCCTGGTCGTCGCGCTGGCGACCAATTATGTGACCTACATGATCGGGCGCGCCCTGATTGGGGTGGTGGTGGGCGGGTTCTGGTCGATGTCGGCGGCCGTCGCCATGCGGCTGGTGCCGATTCAACGCGTGCCCAGGGCGCTGGCCATCTTCAATGGCGGCAATGCGCTGGCCACTGTCGTGGCCGCGCCGCTGGGCAGCTATCTCGGCAACGTGATCGGCTGGCGCGGCGCATTCCTGTGCCTGGTGCCCGTGGCGCTGATTGCCCTGGCATGGCAATGGCGCAGCCTGCCGTCCATGCAGGCTACGCCGCGTGCGGCCGGCTCGGGCAAGATTGTCGAATTGCTGAAGCGGCCCCTGGTGAGGATCGGCATGTTGGCCGTCGGTAGCTTCTTCATGGGGCAGTTCGTCCTGTTCACCTACGTGCGCCCCTTCCTGGAGATCGTCACCCGCGTGGACGTCCCCACGCTGTCGATGATCCTGCTGGTGATTGGCGTTGCAGGCTTTATCGGCACGACCTTGATTGGCGCTTTCCTGAAAAAAGGCCTGTACCTAGTGCTGGTGTCGATCCCGCTGCTGATGGCGCTCATCGCGCTCGGTTTGACCGCTTTCGGCGGGTCGGTGGTGGTGGCCTTTGTCCTGCTTGGCTTGTGGGGACTGGTTGCGACGGCTGCGCCCACCGGCTGGTGGTCATGGCTCGCCAAGGCCTTGCCCAAGGATGCAGAGGCTGGAGGCGGCTTGATGGTGGCTATGATCCAGCTCTGTATTGCCTTCGGCTCTACCATCGGCGGCATCCTGGTCGACGGGAGCGGCTACGGCACGGCCTTCATGGCCAGCGCAGCCCTGCTGGTGCTGGCGGCTGTCCTGGCCTTCTGCACTGCGCGCGCCGAGACGGGGCAGGGCGCCTGATTCGATATGCTCAGGCGCATCCCGCCACCAGCAGCAGCGGTATGCCGTTCCACGCGATGGCGACCACACCAAGCATCGCGCCGGCCACGGCCGCCCAGTTAGACAAGCCAACGTCCGGCTCCCGCAGGCGCCCCCGGGCGCGCCATCCCAGCCACACGCAGGCGGCCAGCGCCACCACCGTCGCCACGCCCAGCAGCACGCGGTCCGGCCCGCCCGCGCGCATTCCGCCTGGCGTGCACTGGGCCGCCGCCAGGCCGTAGCAGAGGGTGAAATGCAAGGCCCAGATCACGAAGGGAGCGGAGCCGCGCGCGAGGCGCACAAAGAAGTGGTCGTGCATGCTCAGTCCATCAGCAAGGGCAGGCCGCGGATCACCGCAATCGCGGCGATGCCCTGCAGGGTGGTGTAGTGCCAGATCAGGACGATGTTGTCGAGCGTCGCCAGGCTGGTCTTGGTAAGGTGGCCGCGCCAGACGCGCAGGCACAGGTAGGGCGCCAGGATCGCCAGCAGCACGATGTGCAGGCCCTGGTAGCCGACCAGGGTGGCGATGGCAGCGCTCCACGCATCCTTCGTGCCGTCCAGGCGCACCAGCTGCCAGCCATGCCATTCAAGCAGGAAGGAGGCGACCGCGCAGCCCAGCGCCGTTAGGGTCAGCCAGGGCAGGAACTTGCGGTCGAAACGTCCTCCCAGCCACAGCAGCGCGGAACCGGCCGCCAGCAGGCCCGCGGAGAGCATCGGCCAGATCGTGTCGGGCAGGGAGGCGCCCGGCGGCGGGCAGATCTCCAGCCGCATCGAGATGTGCACGTAGGCGAAGGCGAAGGAAGCGAAAATGCTGGCGTCCACGATCAGCATGATCATCGTTCCCCACCACGACTGCGATGCGGTGCCGCGCGCATTGACCGGTAGGACCAGGTCGCGCGACACCCGCGCTTCCCGCATCGGCGGCGGGCGGTCCGATTGCCACAGCCAGCCGATGGTGCAGGCCACGGCCATGAGCCCGAAAGCCCAGGCGAGCCAGATCAGCTTGACCGTCAGCAGCAGGAAGAAGCCCGCCGTGCCGAGCGCCGCCAGCACCGTCAGCCAGCTGTCGCCCGGCAGGATCATCAGGTAGCGCGGCTCGGCGCCGACCGGGCTGGTGGCGATGGTCTCGCGCCGGCCGGTGGCGGTGTTCGGCAAGTAGTGCTGGCCTTGCTCGACTTCCTTCGACAGGGCCGGGTCGTCCCACAGTGGATTGGCGGAGTGGACCCGCGCGATGCTGCGGTTGCCGTAGTCTTCCGAGGGCAGCCATTCGAGCGTGGCCGCGTTCCATGGATTGCCGACCTCGCGCTCGGGCCGGCGCAGGGTACGGAACACGTCGATGGCGAACAGCAGCACCCCGGCCGCGAACAGGAAGGCGCCGATGGTGGAGACCATGTTGAGCAGGTCCCAGCCCATCTCCGGCAGATAGGTGTAGACCCGGCGCGGCATGCCGTAGAGTCCCGTGATATGCATCGGGAAGAAGGCGATGTTGAAACCGCCGAACATCAGCCAGAACACCCAGCGCGCCAGCTTCTCCGACATGCGGTTGCCGTTGATGAGAGGCAGCCAGTAATAGATGGCCGCGAACACCGGGAACACCATGCCGCCGATCAGCACGTAGTGCAGATGGGCGACGATGAAATAGGTGTCGTGCACCTGCCAGTCGAAAGGAATCACGGCCACCATCACCCCGGTCAGGCCGCCCAGCACGAAGATGAACATGAAGCCGAGCAGGAAAAGCGTGGGCGCGTGCATGCTGACCTTGCCGCGCCAGAGCGTGGCGATCCAGCCGAACACCTGGATCGCGGTCGGTACCGCCACCGCCATGCTGGCGGCCGAAACGAAGCTCATTTCCAGGATGCCCAGCCCGGCGGTGAACATGTGATGGGCCCACAGTCCGAAGCTGAAGAAGCCCACGCCCACCAGCGCGACGATGATGGCGCGCCGCCCCACCAGCGGGCTCTGGGCAATGGTCGGGATCATGGTCGAGACCATGCCGGCGGCGGGCAGGAAGATGATGTAGACCTCCGGATGACCGAAGAACCAGAACAGGTGCTGCCAGAGCAGCGGGTCGCCGCCGCGCTCCGCGTTGAACAGCGGCCAGTCGAAGGCGCGTTCCAGCTCCAGCAGCGCGGTGCCGGCGATCACGGCGGGGAAGGCGAACACGATCATCACGCCCACCACCAGCATCGCCCAGGCGTAGACCGGCATGCGCGCGAGCGTCATGCCGGGCGCGCGCGTGAACAGGATGCCGACGATCAGTTCGATGGCGCCGGCGATGGCCGAGATCTCGATGAAGCCGATCCCCAGCAGCCAGAAGTCGGCGTTCAGGCCGGGCGAATACTTCATGCCGGTCAGCGGCGGATACATGAACCAGCCGCCGTCCGGGGCCAGGCCGACGAACAGGGTGCAGAAGAAAGCCAGGCCACCGAAAGCGTAGGCCCAGTACGCGTAGGCGGACAGGCGCGGGAAGGGCAGGTCGCGCGCGCCCAGCATGTTGGGCAGCAGGTAGACGGCGATCGCCTCGACCACGGGGATCGCGAACAGGAACATCATCACGGTGCCGTGCATCGTGAACACCTGGTTGTAGGTCGAGGCGCTCAGCAGGGTGTTCTCCGGCACCGCCAGCTGCAGCCGCATCAGCAGGGCCAGGATACCGGCCAGGATGAAGAACAGCAGCGCGGTGCCGATGTAGAGCAGGCCGATGTTGGTGTTGTTGACCGACTTGAAGAAGCGCCAGCCGGTGGGCGTGCGCCAGACTTCTTCGAGGCGGGCGAGCTCGCCGCCGGGGCGGGGCAGGGAATTGGGGAGCGAATCTGGCACGGTACTGTCGCGGGTCATTTCAGGTGTTCGAGGTAAGCGGCCAGCGCGCGCAGCGATTCGCCGTCGAGGTCTTGCGAGGCCGGCATGAAGACGCCCGGCTTGATGGCCTGCGGGTCGGCGATCCAGCCGGCCAATGCGCCGCGGTGGGTGCGCAGGGTGCCGGCGCCGATCTGCATGCGGCTGCCGACGTGGGTCAGGTCCGGGCCCAGGCGCGAGCCGTCGGCCACGCCGCGTATGGTGTGGCAGGCCTGGCAGCGCTGTTCCAGGAAGGCGGCGCGCCCCAGGGCCAGCTCCGGGGTGTCGGGAGCCTTCGCCGGCTCGGCCTGGCGCGCCAGCCAGGCGTCGAATTCCTCCGGCGTTGACGCGACCACGTGCAGGGCCATCCTGGCATGCTGGGCGCCGCAGTATTCGGCGCACTGGCCGCGGTAGACGCCGGGCTTGTCGGCGCGCAGGGTCAGGCCGGTCACGCGGCCGGGAATCATGTCGCGCTTGCCGGCCAGGTTAGGCACCCACAGGCTGTGGATCACGTCGGCCGCGTTCAGGCCGAGGTAGACCGGCGTGCCGACCGGGATATGGATCTCGTTGGCGGTGACGATCTCGCGTCCGGTGCGCGGATCGCGGTAGCGCACTTCCCACCACCACATCTTGGCGGTGACGGAGACGGTCATGGCCTTGTGCGAAGTCTGCGGCACGAGCTGGGCGCTGCGCCAGGTGCTCCAGCCCAGCAGCGCGGTCAGCACCACCACCGGGAAGGCCACGCCGGCGCCGGCGATCCACAGCGCCGGGCGCACCGGCCGCTCCTGGCGCCGCACGCTCAGCAGGACCAGGACCATCACCGCCACGAAGATCAGCGCCCCGATGCCGAACAGCACCCAGGCGAACTGGCTGATGACGGCGGCGTCGGCCCCGGCGGGATGGAGGACGGACTGCAGCGGCGCGCTCATCGCAGTGTGTACAGGTAGGCGGCCATGTGGCGCGCTTCTTCTTCCGACACGCCCAGCGAGGGCATCGCGGTGTCGGGCTTGAGCGCGGGCGGGTCCTGCAGCCAGCGCACCAGGTTGGCGGGCTGGTTGGGAATGCGCCCGGCGATGTAGCCGAGGCGTCCCGTGTGGGCGAGCGAGGGGCCGGCGTCGCCGCCCGCGCCGGGCACGCCGGGGATGGCGTGGCAGGCGCCGCACTGGTACTGGCGCACCAGGTGCAGGCCGCGTTCCGCATCGCCGCCCGTCACCCGCCGAGGTGTTTCCTCCTTGGCGCAACCGGATGCGGACAGCGCCAGCAGAAGGACGCAAACCGCCCGCAAGGGCAGGCCAGCGACAGCATCCGGGAGAGAAAGGTAGCGCACGTATCGAATCTCGCAATTTACCTGTGGCTTTTATAATACTAAAAATATGATGTATTTTTTTCAACAGAACGGGCATATGCATGCTATCGAATCGCGCGCGACTCGTTGTCAAGACCATCCTGCTCACAATGCTGGGCGGCGCGCTGGCGGGCGGCGCGCTGGGACTCATGGTCCTGTTCGGCGGCTGGTACAACATCGGCGCGACCAAGCAGCATTTCCCCATGGTGCACGCGGTGCTGGAGCAGGGCATGCGCTATTCGGTCCAGCACCATGCGCAGGACATCGCGGTGCCGGCGCTGGGAGCGCCCCAGCAGCTGCAGCGCGGCGCCGCCATCTACCGCGAAAACTGCGCGCAGTGCCATGGCGGTCCGGGCGTGGCCCAGGCGAGCATCGGCATGAGCATGCAGCCGGTGCCGGGGCCCTTGTCGGACGCCACCGCGCGCTGGGAAACCCGCGAGCTGTACTGGATCACGCGCCACGGCGTGAAGATGAGCGGCATGCCGGCCTGGGAAGTGCATCTCAGCGAAAGCGACCTGTGGGCGGTGGTGGCGTTCGTGTCCCACATGCCGGGCATGTCGGCGCGCGACTACCGGCGCATGACCGCGCTGCAGGAGGAGAAGCCATGACTGCGATCCGCTCGGTGTTGCTGACGGCTGCGCTGCTGGTCGCCGTGCTTCTGGCGGGATGCAAGGGCAAGGATGCGCCGGCGCCGGGTGTGCAGGGCGACCCGGAGCGCGGCCGCAGGATCCTGACCCAGTATGCCTGCCACGCCTGCCACGTGATTCCGGGGATCGCGGGCTCCGAGGTCTATGTCGGGCGTCCGCTCGAGGGGCTGGCCAAGCGCAAGTACATCGCGGGGCAGCTGCCGCTGACCCAGGCCAACCTGGCGCGCTGGATCCGCGACCCGCAGGCCATCGATCCCGAGACCGCCATGCCCGCGATGGGCGTGAGCGAGCGCGACGCCGTCGACATCAGCGCCTATCTGCTCAGCCAGTAGCGATCCTTGGTATCATCGCCCTCTTGATTCATTACAGGGAAACACAGCATGAGATTGGTGCGCTATGGCCGCCCGGGCAAAGAGAAACCGGGCCTGTTCGACGAAGAAGGGCGCCTGCGCGACCTGTCCGGCATCATCGACGACATCGACGCGAACGTCCTGTCGGACAAGGCCCTGCGCAAGCTGGCCAAGGTCGACTGGAAGACCCTGCCGCTGGTGCGCGGCAATCCGCGCCTGGGCGTGCCGGTCAAGGGCATCGGCAAATTCATCGGCATCGGCATGAACTACGCGGACCACGCGGCCGAGACGGGTTCCACGGTGCCGAAGGAGCCGGTGTTCTTCACCAAGGCGATCAGCAGCCTGTCCGGGCCGGACGATCCGATCCAGCTGCCGAAAGGTTCGAAGAAGACCGACTGGGAAGTCGAGCTGGGCGTCGTGATCGGCGCGCGCGCGCAGTATGTGCCGGAGGACGAGGCGCTCAAGTATGTGGCGGGTTATTGCGTGGTCAACGACGTGTCGGAGCGGGCCTTCCAGTTCGAGATGGGCTCGCAGTGGGACAAGGGCAAGGGCTGCGATACCTTCGGGCCGGTGGGCCCCTTCCTGGTGACGCGCGACGAGGTGTTCGACGTGCAGGACCTGGACCTGTACCTGGAACTCAATGGCAAGCGCATGCAGACGGGGAATACCTCGAACATGATTTTCTCGGTGGCGCAGATTGTCAGCTATGTGTCGCGTTTCATGACCCTGGAGCCGGGGGATGTGATCACTACCGGGACGCCGCCGGGGGTGGGGATGGGGCGCTCGCCGCAGCGCTTCCTCAAGAAGGGCGATCAGCTGCGCCTGGGTATTGCGGGGTTGGGGGAGCAGCAGCAGGAAGTTATCGCATTCCCTAAATCGAAATAAGGGTTACGGCTGTTCAGGAAAACTTGGGTCCCGGCCTTCGCCGGGACGACGTGCTAGGGGCGCGGGCCACGATACTCGTACCTAACCGTTTGCCTTAAAACCGTCGTCCCGGCGAAGGCCGGGACCCAAGTTTGCTGGCACACCACCTACTCCGGCAGCACCCATTCCTCCCCTTCAGGCACCGCCGTCCTGGCCGTATTCATCACCATCGCCAAAAACGTGTAATACCCGTTGATCCCCATCAGATCAACCACCCCCTGTTCCCCGAACTGCGCCAGCGCATCCGCATACACCCCGTCCGACACCGCCTTCTTCTCGTGCAGTTCCACGCAGAAGTCGTGCACCACCGCCTCGTCCACCAGCATGCCCTCCGGCCGGCGCCGCTCCGCAACTGCCAGGATCACCGACACCGGTATCCCCACCTTCTCCGCGATCGGCGCGTGGATCGCCCATTCCACCTGCTGGTCCCACTGCCTGGCCGTGACCAGGATCGCCAGCTCCGACAGCCGGATGCCGATCGCGCTGCGGTAGCGCAGGTACTCGCCCATGCGCTGGGCGAGCGCCATCAGCTCGGGGCTGCGCAAGAGCGGCACGAACGGCCCGTATACCGCGCCGCGCGGCCCGTCGATGATTTCCTGCGCGGCGGCGCGCTGGGCGGCGTTCATGTCTTCCAGGGGGATGGGGCCGAGGCGGTCGTTCATGTGTCGTCCAGAAGGCTTATTTGCATGACCTGCGGAAAATATCAAAGTTGACGGGCGCGAGGGCGCTTATCGTCAATCGTCGTACTCTCTCGGAGGATTCGCCATGAGCCATATCATCCACCGCAACTTGCGCCAGGTGCCGCCCGTCGCGGTGGGCGCGGACGGCATCACGATCCGCGCCAGCGACGGCAAGACCTACATCGACGCCAGCGGCGGCGCCGCCGTGTCCTCGCTGGGCCATGGCCACCCGGACGTCATCGCCGCCATGCACCGCCAGATCGAGCGCTGCGCCTACGCGCACACCGGCTTCTTCACCACCGAGGCGGCCGAGGAACTGGCCGACCGCCTGGCGGCCGGCGCGCCCGAGGACCTGAGCGGCGTCTACTTGGTGTCGGGCGGCTCGGAGGCGATGGAGACCGCGCTCAAGCTGGCGCGCCAGTATTGGGTGGAGCTGAACGAACCGAAGCGCCGCCTGTTCCTGGCGCGGCGCCAGAGCTACCACGGCAACACGCTCGGCGCGCTGGCGGTGGGTGGCAACGAGTGGCGCCGCAAGGCCTTCGCGCCGCTGCTGATGGATACGGTGCGGGTGTCGCCCTGCTACGAGTACCGCGACAGGCCAGAGCGCCAGAGCGTGGACGACTACACCGCCTGCCTGCTCGACGAACTGGAAACCACGATCCTCAAGACCGGTCCGGAGAACATCATCGCCTTCTGCGCCGAGCCGGTGGTGGGAGCGACGGGTGGGGCGATTCCGCCGACGCCGGGCTATTTCAAGGGCGTGCGCGAGATCTGCGACCGTTACCGCATCCTGTTCATCGCCGACGAGGTGATGTGCGGGATGGGACGCACCGGGACCATGTATGCGATCGAGCAGGATGGCGTGGCGCCGGACATCGTCGCCGTGGCCAAGGGGCTGGCGGCGGGCTACCAGCCGATCGGGGCGGTGCTGGCGCATAAGGCCATCGTCGACTGCATCCGCAACGGCAGCGGGGCGTTCCAGCATGGGCATACCTACATCGGGCATCCGGTGGCGGCGGCTGCGGCGCTGGCGGTGCAGCAGGTGATCGAGCGCGACGATCTGCTGGCGCGGGTGCGCAGCCGTGGGGCCACCTTGCGGCGCATGCTGGGAGATGTGTTCGGGGTGCACGAGCACGTGGGGGATATCCGCGGGCGCGGGCTGCTGCTCGCGCTGGAGTTCGTGCAGGACCGGTCGACCAAGGAGCCGTTCGCGCCGGAGCGCAGGCTGCATGCGGTGCTCAAGCAGAAGGCGATGGAGCGGGGGCTGATGGTGTATCCGATGGGCGGGACCATCGATGGGCAGCGTGGGGATCACGTGCTGCTGGCGCCGCCGTTCATTGCGACTGCGGCGGATTTGTCGGAGATTGTGTCGCGGCTGGAGGATGCGGTGGATGCGGCGTTGAAGCAGTGAGGCTAGTGGTGCGCTGCGAACTTGGGTTCCGGCCTTCGCCGGGAGTCGTTACTGCCAGTGGCAGTAACGACGGTTTTAAAGGCAGTGGTACTGCTAATCCTGCCACAACTCTATGCTCCGTCATCCCGGCGAAGGCCGGGATCCAAGTTTGCATGCAGACCCAAAACGCGAAATCTAGGAAAGCACCTTCCGAATCCACTTCGAAATATCCTGCACCTCCTCCAGGCACAGCGAATGCTGCATCTGGTAAGCATGCCACTCCACCTGATACCCCATCGCCTGCAGCGCATCGCGCGACTGTTCCGCGCGGAGGAAGGGCACCACATGATCCTGGCGTCCGTGCGCCATGAAGATCGGGGTAGACAAGCCCACTTCGTTGCGCTCGTTGCCGACGACGGTCGCCAGCGGCAGGTAACCCGACAGGCACAGCATGCCCGCCAGCTTCTCTGGATGGCGCAGGCCGGTCTGCAAGGTCATCGCGCAGCCTTGCGAGAAGCCCGCCAGGATGATGCGCGACGCCGGAATCCCGCGCTCCTTCTCGCGTGCGATCAGTGCCTCGACATCGCGCTGCGAGGCGCGCAGGCCGCCTTCGTCCTCGCGGCGGGTCAGCTCGGCGCCGGTGATGTCGTACCAGGCGCGCATCACGTAGCCGCCGTTGATCGTCACCGGCATGGTCTTCGCATGCGGGAACACGAAGCGGATGCCCGGCAGCCCGGCCAGGTCCAGCTCGCGCACGATCGGCACGAAGTCGTTGCCGTCGGCGCCCAGGCCGTGCAGCCAGATGATCGCGACTTCAGGATTCGGTGCGGTTTCGATCTCGATGTTTTCCAGGAGCTGGGTCATGCAGAATTCCTCGTTAGTTTGCTGGCGGACGCAGTGCCGACTTCGGGCGGAAGGTCTTGCTCACGGCCGGGTCGGTTTCCATGTACGGTCCGCCGATCAGGTCGATGCAGTAGGGGACGGCCGCGAAGATGCCGCCGACGACCACCTTACCCTGCTCGTCCTTCAGGCCTTCCAGGGTTTCCTTGATCGACTTCGGCTGGCCCGGCAGGTTCATGATCAGGGCCGCGTGGTCCGCCGTCTCGCGGATCACCGCGGTCTGGCGCGACAGGATGGCGGTCGGCACGAACTTGAGGCTGATCTGGCGCATCTGCTCGCCGAATCCCGGCATCTCCTTGGTCGCCACGGCCAGGGTGGCTTCCGGCGTAACGTCGCGCCGCGCCGGGCCGGTGCCGCCGGTGGTCAGCACCAGGTGGCAGCGCGCCGTGTCGACCAGCTCGGCCAGGGTGCGCTCGATCTCCGCGCGTTCGTCGGGGATCAGGCGGGTCTCGATGCGGTAAGGGGTGGTAATGGCCGTCGCCAGCCACTCCTGCAGCGCAGGAATGCCCTTGTCTTCATACACGCCGCCGCTGGCGCGGTCCGAGACCGACACCAGGCCAATCACCAGTTCATTCGTCGGCGTCGTCATCCGGCGCTTCCTCGTCGTCGTCGGCAGCAGCTTGTTTCGGCTTCTTGCCCAGGTCCTTCAGGATCTGGAAGATCTCGCGGTAGGCCTTGGGCGGCTTGCTCTCGGCCTGCTCCTTGCGCGCGTTGCGGATCAGGGTGCGCAGGTGCTGGGCGTCGAGTTGCGGGTGTTCGGCCAGCAGCTGGGTCAGGGCCTTGTCGTCGCTAAGGAGCTTCTCGCGGCGGCGCTCCAGGGCGTGCAGCGCGGCCGTCTCGGCCTTCGAGGCGCCTTTCCAGCTGTCGATGGTGCGGCGGATGACATCGACTTCTTCCTCGGTCAGGGTGCGCATCTTCTTGCCCACGAACTGCAGCTGGCGGCGGCGGCCCTCGTGGTTGGTGATGGTCTGGCACTCGAGGATGGCGTCCTTGACGTCTTCCGGCATCGGCACGCGCTTGACCCGGTCGCGCGGCTCGTCGACGAGCTGCTCTCCGAGCTTCTGCAACTCGTTCACCTGGCGCTTGAGTTCAGACTTGGAGGGACGTTCGTATTCTTGGTCGAACTCGTTGGACTGGAAGCCCACGGAGCCGCGATTTGGATTAGGCATAATTTGAGGAAAATTCCGGAATGATTTGATTGGCGCTGGGCCGATCAGTGAAAACTGTAAACGGCTGCTATGATAACTGTTTTAGGGCTCGCTACGAAAAACACGACATGAACGATTCCTTTTTTACCCACACCCAGGATCAGCTGAAACAGCTTGCACGCGACGTGCTGGCCATTGCCCGAGAGCAGGGTGCGACCGACGCCTCGGTCGAGATCAGCGAGGGTAGCGGGTTGTCGGTTTCAGTTCGTAAAGGAAACATCGAGACCATCGAGCAGAACAAGGACAAGGGCCTGGGCGTCACCGTTTACTACGGCCAGCGCCGCGGCAACGCCAACACCTCGGACTTTTCGCCGTCCTCGCTGAAGGCGACCGTCGAAGCGGCCTGGAACATCGCCCGCTTTACCGCCGAGGACGACTGCGCCGGCCTGCCGGACGCCGAGCTGCTCGAAACCAGTCCGCGCGACCTGCGCCTGTTCTACCCCTGGGAGATCTCGACCGAGGAAGCCGTCGAGCTGGCCAAGCGCTGCGAAAACGCCGCCTTCGAGGTCGACCGCCGCGTCACCAACAGCGAAGGCGCCAGCGTCTACGTCCAGCAGTCGCACTTCGTCGGCGCCAATTCGCGCGGCTTCATCGGCGGCTATCCGTTCTCGCGCCACACCATTTCGGTGGCGCCGATCGCGGGCAAGGGCAACCAGATGCAGCGCGACGACTGGTACACCTCGTCACGCGATCCCAGGCAGCTGGCCCAGCCGGAAGCCGTCGGCCGCTATGCCGCCGAACGCGCCCTGGCGCGCCTGAACGCGCGCAAGCTCAATACCCGCACCTGCCCGGTGCTGTTCGAGGCGCCGCTGGCCGCCGGCCTGCTCGGCGCCTTCGTGCAGGCGGTCTCAGGCGGCTCGCTGTACCGCAAGTCGAGCTTCCTGCTCGACACGCTGGGCAAGTCCGTCTTCCCGAGCCACATCCAGATCGTCGAAGACCCGCACCTGATCGGCGCGGTCGGCTCGGCGCCCTTCGACGAAGAAGGCGTCAAGACCGTGCGCCGCAAGGTGGTCAAGGATGGCGTGCTGCAGGGCTACTTCCTGTCTTCGTATTCGGCACGCAAGCTGGGCATGCAGACCACCGGCAACGCCGGCGGTTCGCATAACCTGGAGATGGTGTCGACCGGTACCCGCCGCGCCGACGACTTCGAAGGCATGCTGCGCAAGATGGGCACCGGCCTCTTGGTAACCGAACTGATGGGCCAGGGCGTGAACTACGTCACCGGCGACTATTCGCGCGGCGCGTCCGGCTATTGGGTCGAGAACGGCGTGATCCAGTACCCGGTCGAAGAAATCACCATCGCCGGCAACATGCGTGAGATGTTCCAGCAGATCGTCGCGGTCGGCAGCGATGTACTGACGCGCGGCAACAAGGCGACCGGCTCGATCCTGATCGAGAAGATGGTCGTGGCCGGCAACTGAGCGGAGGGCTCATGAATCGATTCGTACGTATCGACAAGGAGGGCAGCCAGAAGACCGTGCTGCTCAATCTGGACCTGGTGGCAACGGTCGAGCTGGCGCAGGCGTCGGACCTGCTCAGTTCCAACAACGACAGCCGCAAGGTCTACGCGACCTTCATGGCGCCGGATAAAACCGCGATCGCCACCTTGCATTTCGATAGCGCTGAAGATGCCAACACTTGGGTGGCGGCGCATCTGGGCGTCCAGCTTTAAATCACGCGGCACAAGCACGTCGTTCCGGGACTCGGCGTCCCCCTCGGCCGGAACCCAAGTTTGCATGCGTATCCACTGCTCTACGAACTTGGGCACCGGCCTTCGCCGGTGCGACGGGTTTACGGTTAGCAGCTAGCTCGGCTGCTCCAGGCGGCTCAGGCGCTGCCCGAAGATCCCCCAGGTCCTCACCTCGCCATCGACGGTCGCGCGCAGCGCCCAGCCGGTGCCGATCTTCTCGACCGTCACTTCGGTCTCGATTTCCTTCGCCAGCTTTTCCGCCCAGGTCTGGGCGGCGCCACGGCCTTTGAACAATTCCTGGCCCTCATAGTCGACGGTGGCGTCAAACACGGGAGCGGCAAATACGGTCATGGTGGCCTCGTCATGAAAAAGGCGGGCAGGGTGGAAAAACCCGGCCCGCCTGCTAAGTGATTACTTCGCGCGAATCGCGTTCAGCACCGGCTGCAGCACCGCCGCGCCCAGGCGCGCGCTGCGTGCGCCGTCCCAGCCCACTTGCGGGTCCGGATCGTTGGCGTTGTCCTTGAACGGCAGTTCGAGGGTCAGCGACAGGCAGCCGAAGGCGTGGGTGATGTGCGGCGAACCCATGGTCAGGGTCTCTTCGGTGTACGGCGTCTGGCCGTAACCGTGCACGTCCTGGAAGTCCGGGCTGGCGATCATGAAATCGTCGCTGAAGCGCTTCTGGGCGGCCGCCTGCTCGGCGGTGAAGTTCGGCAGGGATTCGCTGCCGGCCACGAACACGTAGGGCAGGCCTTCGTCGCCGTGCACGTCCAGGCACAGGTCCACGCCCACTTCGTGCATCTTCTGCTTGACCAGGAAGACTTCCGGGCTGCGTTCCATGCTCGGGTTCAGCCATTCGCGGTTCAGGTTGGCGCCGGCCGCGTTGGTGCGCAGGTTGCCGCGCACCGAGCCGTCCGGGTTCATGTTCGGCACCACGTAGAACACGGATTCCTTCAGCAGCTGGCGGCCGAAGGGGTGGGCCGGGTCCAGCAGCGCGTCGAGCATGCCCTCGACGAACCATTCAGCCATGGTCTCGCCCGGGTGCTGGCGTGCAATCACCCAGACCTTTTTCTTTTCCGGCGACGGTTCGCCGATGATCAGCATGTTCAGGTCGCGACCGTCGACGGTCGAACCCAGGTCCACCATGCGCACGTGTTCGGACATCTGGGCGCGGTCCAGCAGCTCCAGGTGGCGTTCCCACGAATACGGCTCGAAGTAGGCGTAGTAGACGCTGTCCATGGCCGGGGTGTGCTCGATGGTCATCACCTTGCCGTCGTAGGAGGTCGGCACGCGGAACCAGTTGATGCGGTCGTAGCTCGCCATCGCCTGGTAGTCTTCCCAGCCCGCCGGATAGGCGGCTTGCGCGGCGTTCAGGAAGCGGATGGTGCACGGCTCGCCTTGCGCGCCCTGCAGGCGGAAGTAGAACCACTGGATGATGTCGGCGTGCGAATCCTTGCGGATGTTCAGGTCGATGGCGTTGGCGCTTTTGGCGTTCACGACCTCGATGGCGCCAGCGTCGAACTGGCTGCTGATCTTGATAGACATGGTGTGTCCTGTAAAGGGGAATGCGGTGAAGGCGAAATAATACCTTAGAGAGCGCCCGACAACACCCTCAGGGCAAGGCGCATCGTCGAAGACAGTACTGTAGTACGGCAAGACGATGCAACGCGGCCATGAGGGTGTTGTCGGGCGCTCTTAGTCGCGCAGGCCGCCGAAGCGTTGATAGAAGTCTTCGTCAGCGGCAGGGGTGGCCTCGTCCTCGTGGCGCAGCATGGCCATGACGTGTTCCTCGGCCCGGGCCCAGGTGAGGCGGTAGATCTTGCGCGCCAGCTCGTAGGCCTCCGATCCCGGCCAGGGCTGGGGCAGCAGGGCCACCGGCAGCATCGGATCGTGCAGCTGCACCCGGCGGTAGGCGTGCACCAGCAGCGAGCGGATCGCGAAGGCGTCCTGCGGCGTCACCTCGGGGTTCGCCTCCAGCTGTGCGAGGAGCGGCGCGAAGCTGTCGATGAAATGGCGGTAGCCGTCCACTACGCCGCCCAGGTCCCAGCCGTCGCGCACCAGCTGGGGCAGGGGACGCGAGCCCACGCCGGGCAGCTCTTCCGCCTCGCAGGCGAACACCTTGTCCTCGGCGCCGCAGCGCGCCAGGATCTCGCGCAGGCTGTCGCGGTCGGGCGCGGGATGAGCCATCACACCGGTGGCCAGCATTGCATAGCCCTCCCACTCCAATTCCTTGCGCAGCAGGTTGCGCAGCTCGGTGTCGATGGTATTGGTGGGCGCCAGCAGGAAGGTCCAGCGGCCGTTCCAGTCCAGCCCCGGGGGCGAATAGATGCGGCGGTTGGCGCGCGCCAGGCGCGGCAGGGCCTTGGGCTCAAGCGCGTAGCGGCTGCGCCGGCCCTCGCGGCTGGCCACCAGCCAGCCTTCCTGCACCAGGCGGAACACACTGGTGCGCACCAGGCGGTCGTTCACGCCCAGGGGCGCCATCAGCTCGATCATGCTGCCCAGCCAGAAACCGCCGCCGTGCGGCGCGATCGCGTCGCCGCAGAGGGTCATCACCAGCGACTTATGGCGCGGGGTGTCCTGGGTGAGGAAGTCGTCGATCCACGCGCCGCTCGAGGGTTGTTTCATGGTTGAGTCATCTTAATCTACCCGGCAATATGATTCAAAATTTTTGTGTACATCCGATTTTTTGTATCGTATTATGGATTGGAGAGGTTTGCAACGGAGACAAACATGTACGCACAGATGGTGGAGACCGGCCTCAAGAAAGTCCAGACCGCAGAGGACATGAGCGCCGAAGAACAGGCTTTCCAGGCGCGCATCGACGCCGGGATCAAGATCGAACCGAAGGACTGGATGCCGGAAGCGTACCGCAAGACGCTGATTCGGCAGATTTCGCAGCACGCGCACTCGGAAATCGTCGGTCAGTTGCCAGAAGGCAACTGGGTGACCCGCGCGCCTACGCTCGAGCGCAAGTCGGTGCTGCTGGCCAAGATCCAGGACGAAGCCGGTCACGGCCTCTACCTGTACAGCGCGGCCGAGACCCTGGGCGTCTCGCGCGACGAGCTGCTGCAGGCCCTGCACTCGGGCAAGGCGAAATACTCGAGTATCTTCAACTACCCAACCCTGAGCTGGGCCGACATGGGCGCCATCGGCTGGCTGGTGGACGGCTCGGCGATCATCAACCAGATCCCGCTCTGCCGCTGCTCCTACGGCCCGTATTCGCGCGCCATGATCCGCGTCTGCAAGGAAGAGTCCTTCCACGCGCGCCAGGGCTACGACATCATGATGAGCCTCGCACAAGGGACGCCGGAACAGAAGGCGATGGCCCAGGATGCGCTCAACCGCTGGTGGTGGCCTTCCCTGATGATGTTCGGGCCGTCGGACGCCGAATCGGTCAACAGCGCGCAGTCGACCGCCTGGCGCATCAAGCTGTTCTCGAACGACGAACTGCGCCAGCGCATGGTCGACCAGACCGTGCCCCAGGCCGAATACCTGGGCCTGACCATTCCCGACCCGGACCTCAAGTGGAACGAGGAGCGCGGCTCCTACGACTTCGGCGAGATCGACTGGAGCGAGTTCCACAACGTCCTGAAGGGCAACGGTCCTTGCAACCGCGAGCGCCTGCGCACCCGCGTCAAGGCCTACGAGGATGGCGAATGGTTCCGCGACGCCCTGGTCGCGCACGCAGAGAAAAAAGCCAAGAAGGCTGCGTAAATCAAAAACGGAGATACAAGATGAGCAAAGAATGGCCACTGTGGGAAGTCTTCATCCGCAGCCAGCACGGCCTGGCCCACAAGCACGTGGGCAGCCTGCACGCCCCTGACGCCGAAATGGCGATCAACAACGCGCGCGACGTCTACACCCGCCGCAACGAAGGCGTCTCGATCTGGGTGGTCCGCGCCGCCGACATCGTCGCCAGCAGCCCGTCGGACAAGGAAGCGCTGTTCGAGCCGGCCAACAGCAAGGTCTATCGCCACCCGACCTTCTTCCCGATGCCGGAAGAAGTCAAGAACCTGTGAGCGCTGCCGTGGACGCGAAATTCGAATACCTCCTGCGCCAGGGCGACAACGCCCTGATCCTGTCGCAGCAGCTGTGCCAGCTGTGCGGCAAGGGTCCGGCGCTGGAAGAAGACATGGCGCTGTCGAACGTGGCGCTCGACCTGCTGGGCCAGACCCGCATGTGGCTGACCTATGCCGGTGAACTCGAAGGCAAGGGCCGCGACGAAGACAGCCTGGCCTTCCTGCGCGACGCGCACGAGTACCGCAACTGCCACCTGGTGGAGCAGCCGAACGGCAGCTACGCCGAGACCATGATGCGCCAGTTCTTCTTCGACACCTGGCATTACTTCCTGATGGACGGCCTGACCCGCTCGAGCGACCTGCGCATCCGCGAGATCGCCGAGAAGTCGATCAAGGAAGTGACCTACCACCTGCGCCGCTCTGGCGACCTGGTGGTGCGCCTGGGCGACGGCACCGACGTCAGCCACGCCAAGATGCAGGCCGCGGCGGACGAGCTGTGGATGTTCAGCGGCGAGATGTTCATCTACGACGCGGTCGACAACGCGATGGTGGAAGAGGGCGTCGCGCCGCCGGCCGGGCAGCTGCGCAAGATGTTCCTCGACCACGTCGCGGAAGTCTTCGAGGAAGCGACCCTGAAGATGCCGCCGGTCGACGCCTACATGCAGCGCGGCGGCAAGCAGGGACGCCACACGGAACGCCTGGGCTACATCCTGGCCGAGATGCAGTTCCTGCAGCGCGCCTATCCGGGAGCGCAGTGGTAATGGATACCGTGGACACCACCGTCGAACAGGTCTGGAGCTGGCTCGGCGAAGTCGCCGACCCGGAGATCCCGGTCATTTCGGTGGTGGACCTGGGCATCGTGCGCGATGTCGCGTTCGAGGATGGCGAATGCGTGGTCACGATCACGCCGACCTATTCCGGCTGCCCCGCGATGCAGGTGATCGCCGACTCCGTGCGCGAGGCGCTGCAGGCCCATGGCCTGGACAAGCTGCGCATCGTCAGCCGCCTGTCGCCCGCCTGGACCACCGACTGGATGAGCGACGCCGGCAAGGCGGCCCTGAAGGGCTACGGCATCGCCCCACCGGTGCAGCAGGCGATCGACATCAGCGGCCTGCACGCCGGCATCCGCCGCCGCGCCGCGCCCCAGGTGAACTGTCCGCACTGCGGTTCCCCGCATACCCAATTGACCAGTGAATTCGGCTCGACGCCGTGCAAGGCGCTGTACAAGTGCCTGGACTGCCGCGAGCCTTTTGACTATTTCAAGTGCCACTAAGGGCAACATGAGCAAATTCTATCCACTCACCGTGGCGAAGGTGAAGCACGAGACGCGCGACGCCATCGCCGTGACCTTCGACGTGCCGGACGACCTGAAGGAAGCCTTCGCCTACAAGCAGGGCCAGCACCTGACCCTGCGCGCCATGATCGATGGCGAAGATGTGCGCCGTTCCTATTCGATCTGCTCCGCCGTGCAGGACAATGCCTTGCGCGTGGCGATCAAGCGCTGTTCGGGCGGCCTGTTCTCGAACTGGGCCAACGAAAGCCTGCAGCCGGGCGTCACCTTGGACGTGATGCCGCCGATGGGCCACTTCAACGTGCCGCTGGAGCCCGAGAGCGCGCGCCACTATCTCGGTTTCGCGGCCGGCAGCGGCATCACCCCGCTCCTGTCGATCATCAAGACCACCCTGCAGGCCGAGCCGAACAGCCGCTTCACCCTGGTGTACGGCAACCGCGCCTCGTCGACCGTGATCTTCCGCGACGAGCTGACCGACCTGAAGGACCAGTACATGGACCGCCTGCGCCTGGTCTACGTGATGAGCCGCGAGCAGCAGGACATCGAGCTGTTCAATGGCCGCATCACGGAAGAGAAGTGCGGACAGTTCCTGAAGCACTGGATCGACATCCGCGACATCGACGTGGCCTTCATCTGCGGGCCTGAAGACATGATGCATGGCGTGTCGCGTTCGCTGCAGGAAGCCGGGCTGGCGAAGGAAAAGATCCGCATCGAGCTGTTCGCAGCGAGTATTCCGAAGCACGAGCACAAGCCGCGTCATATCGAGGCGGGGACGAAGCACCAGACCGAAGTGACCGTGATCATGGACGGCAATGCCGCCAGCTTCACGATGGACAAGGACAAGGAATCGATCCTGGACGCCGGCCTGCGCGCGGGGATCGACATGCGCTACTCGTGCAAGGGCGGCGTGTGCTCGACTTGCCGCTGCAAGGTGCTGGACGGCGAGGTCGAGATGGACGTGAATTACGCGCTCGAGGATTACGAAGTGCGGCGCGGGTTTGTGTTGAGCTGCCAGAGCTTCCCCGTCACCGACAAGGTGGTGGTCGACTTCGACATCGCCGAATAGGCCCTGCAACCGCAAAGCCGGAAGATAACAATAAGATTTGGAGACACTCATGACCTACGAATCCATCCAGTTCAAGATCGACAACGGCATCGCCGTCCTGACCCTGAACCGCCCCGACCGTCTGAACAGCTTCACCCAGGCCATGCACCTCGAAGTGCGCGATGCGCTCACGAAGCTGCAGGAAGACAAAACCGCCCGCGTCCTGGTGCTGACCGGCGCCGGCCGGGGCTTCTGCGCCGGCCAGGACCTGAACGACCGCGCCGTCGACCCGGGCGCCCCGAGCGTCGACCTGGGCGAATCGGTCGAGAAGTTCTACGCCCCCCTGGTCCTGACCTTGAAAAACCTGCCGATGCCGGTCATCTGCGCCGTCAACGGCGTGGCGGCAGGCGCCGGCGCCAACCTGGCCCTGGCTTGCGACATCGTCCTGGCCGCCAAATCCGCCAGCTTCATCGAAGCCTTCTGCAAGCTGGGCCTGATCCCCGACACCGGCGGCACCTGGCACCTGCCGCGCCTGATCGGCCCGGCCCGCGCCACGGGTCTCGCCATGCTGGGCGAAAAACTCAGCGCCGAAAAAGCCGAGCAATGGGGCCTGATCTGGCGCTGCGTCCCCGACGAAGCCCTGATGGACGAAGCCATGGCCATGGCCGAGCACTTCGCCGCCGCCCCGACCAAGGGCCTGGCCTTCACCAAGAAAGCCTTCCAGGCCAGCTATACGAACTCGCTGGAAGACCAGCTGCAGCTGGAAGCCCGGATGATGCGCGAACTCGGCTATAGCCACGACTATCGCGAAGGCGTCGCCGCCTTCATCGGCAAGCGCCCTGCGCACTTCAAGGGAGAGTAAGGATGCACGCACTTCCGCAAGGCAGCACGGTCGCCGTGATCGGCAGCGGGGCCATGGGCTCCGGCATCGCGCAAACGGCGGCGATGGCGGGCCACCAGGTCCTGCTCTACGACACCCGGCTTGATGCCGCCGCCAAGGCGATCGAGAGCATCCGCATCGCCTATTCCAAGCTGGTCGAGAAGGGCCGCATGGGTGCGGCCGAATCCGACCTGGCGAGCGAACGCCTGAAAGCCATCGGCTCGCTGCAGGAAGCGAAGGATGCGGCCCTGGTCGTCGAAGCGATCGTCGAGAACCTGGACGCCAAGCGCTCTCTGTTCACCGAGCTGGAAGGCATCGTCGCCGACAGCTGCATCCTGGCCACCAACACCTCGTCGATCTCCGTCACCGCGATCGCCGCGCCGCTGCGCCGTCCGGAACGCCTGGTCGGCATGCACTTCTTTAACCCGGTGCCGCTGATGGCACTGGTCGAGGTAATCAGCGGGCTGGCGACGAGCAAGGAGGTCGCCGACACCGTCTACGCCACGGCTGAGAGCTGGGGCAAGAACCCGGTCCACGCCAAGTCCACCCCGGGCTTCATCGTCAACCGCGTCGCCCGTCCGTACTACGCCGAAGGCCTGCGCCTGCTGCTCGAGCAGGCCGCCGACCCGGCCACCCTGGACGCCGTGATGCGCGAGGGCGGCGGTTTCCGCATGGGCCCATTCGAGCTGATGGACCTGATCGGCCACGACGTCAACTTCTCGGTCACGAATTCCGTCTTCAACGCCTATTTCGGCGACCCGCGTTTCACGCCCTCGATCCTGCAGCAGGAACTGGTCAACGCCGGCTTCCTGGGCCGCAAGACCGGCCGCGGCTTCTACCAGTACGGCGAAGGCGCCGCGAAAGCCATGCCGCAAACCGAGGCGGCCCAGCCGCGCCCGGAATCGGTGAGCATCGGCGCCGGCCCGCTGGCCGAGCGCCTGCGCGCCGCCGGCTTCGCGCAGTCGGAAGGTGAAGGCATCCGCTGCGAAGGCGCGGCCGTGCACCTGACCGACGGCCGCAGCGCCACCCAGCGCGCCCATGATGATGGCCACGCGGACACCGTCCTGGTCGACCTGCTGCTGGACGCCTCCAAGGCCACCCGCGTGGCGCTGGCGCGCGCCGACCAGTGCAGCGAGGCAGCCTACAACGCCGTGGTCGGCATGTTCCAGGCCGCAGGCTTCGCCGTTACCCGTCTTGACGACGTGCCCGGCATGGCCGTGATGCGCACCGTGGCGATGCTCGCCAATGAGGCAGCCGACGCCGTCAACCAGGGCGTGTGCAGCGCCCGCGCCGTCGACACTGCCATGCAGAAGGGCGTGAACTACCCGCGCGGCCCGCTGGCCTGGGCGGACAGTGTCGGCCTGCCGCACATCGTGGCGGTGCTGGCCAACCTGGCGGACGTCTACGGCGAGGACCGCTACCGCGTCTCGCCGCTGCTGCGCCGCAAGCTGGCTGCCGATCCAAGCGGAGCGCGCATCCATGCATAGCGATCCGCAGGCCCTGGCGGAATTGGCCGGCAAGACCATGTACGAGCGCGACCCCGCCAGCCAGGCGCTGGGCATGGCGCTCGACGAGATTCGTCCGGGTTACGCGCGCATGTCGATGCGCGTGCGCGGCGACATGCTCAACGGCCATGCCACCTGCCACGGCGGCTACATCTTCATGCTGGCGGACAGCGCCTTCGCGTTCGCCTGCAACTCGCACAACTTCAATACCGTGGGCGCCGGCTGCACCATCGATTACCTTTCACCGGGCCGCGAAGGCGACCTGCTGGTGGCCGAGGCGGTGGAGCAGGCGCTTGCGGGCAAGACCGGCGTCTACGACGTCACCGTGAGCAACGGGGAAGGGCGCCTGGTGGCGCTGTTCCGCGGGAAGTCGCACCGCGTCAGCGGTCACGTGGCCGAGGTCGCCGCCTGATTTAACGCAAAGGAGGTCGAGATGGTCCAACGTAGTCCCATGCCAGGTGAACTGGAGCCGATCGAACGCGCCAGCCGCGACGAGCTGCAGGCGCTCCAGCTGGAACGCCTGAAATGGTCGCTCCGGCACGCGTACGAGAACGTGCCGCACTACCGCGCCGCGTTCGATGCGGCCGGCGTCCATCCCGACGACCTGAAAACGCTGGCCGACCTGGCGAAGTTCCCCTTCACCGAAAAGAAGACCCTGCGCGACAACTACCCCTTTGGCCTGTTCGCCGTGCCGCGCGAGCAGGTGGTGCGCGTGCACGCCTCGTCGGGCACCACCGGCAAGCCAACCGTGGTCGGCTACACCCAGAAGGACATCGACACCTGGGCCGGCGTAGTGGCGCGCTCGATCCGCGCCGCCGGCGGCCGTCCCGGCGACATGGTGCACATCGCCTACGGCTACGGCCTGTTCACCGGCGGCCTGGGCGCCCACTACGGCGCAGAGCGCCTGGGCTGCACCGTGGTCCCGATGTCCGGCGGCCAGACCGAGAAGCAGGTGCAGCTGATCTGCGATTTCAAGCCCTCGATCATCATGGTCACGCCGTCCTACATGCTGAACATCATCGAGGAATTCCAGCGCCAGGGGATCGACCCGGCCGAGTCCTCGCTGAAGGTCGGCATCTTCGGCGCCGAGCCCTGGACCGACGCCATGCGCCGCGAGATCGAGCAGCGCGCCGGCATCGACGCCGTCGACATCTACGGCCTGTCCGAAGTGATGGGCCCGGGCGTGGCCAGCGAATGCATCGAGAGCAAGGACGGCCCGGTGATCTGGGAAGACCATTTCTATCCCGAGATCATCGACCCCGACACCGGCGAGGTACTGCCGGACGGCGAGGAGGGCGAGCTGGTGTTCACCTCGCTCAGCAAGGAAGCGCTGCCCATCATCCGCTACCGCACCCGCGACCTGACGCGCCTGCTGCCGCCCACTTCGCGCTCCATGCGCCGCATGGGCCGCATCACGGGCCGCTCGGACGATATGCTGATCATCCGCGGTGTGAACGTGTTCCCCAGCCAGATCGAAGAACTGGTCCTGAAGATGCCGCTGCTGGCGCCTCAGTACCAGCTGGTGGTGGCGCGCGACGGCCATCTCGACACCCTGGAGGTGCTGGGCGAGCTGAGCGACGCGAGTCTGCCGCAAGACACCGTGGAGTCGCTGTGCCGCGAACTCCAGCACTGCATCAAAACTTATGTGGGCGTGACTACCCGTGTGACGCTGATGCCTCCGCAAGGCATCGAACGCACGCTCACTGGCAAAGCAAAGCGTGTCGTCGACAAACGCCCCAAAAATTAATCCAGGAGATTTCATGAACGACGCTTTCATCTGCGACGCGATCCGCACCCCCTTCGGCCGCTACGGCGGCTCGCTCTCGACCGTCCGCGCCGACGACCTGGGCGCGCTGCCGATCGCGGCGCTCATTAGCCGTAACAAGGACGTGGACTGGTCCGCCGTGGATGACCTGTTCTATGGCTGTGCCAACCAGGCGGGCGAGGACAACCGCAACGTGGGCCGCATGGCCGCGCTGCTGGCCGGCCTGCCTCAGGACGTGCCGGCCAATACCATCAACCGCCTGTGCGGCTCCGGTATGGACGCTGTCGGCACGGCCGCCCGCGCCATCAAGGCCGGCGAGGCCCAGTTGATCATCGCGGGCGGCGTCGAGAGCATGACGCGCGCGCCTTTCGTAATGGGCAAGGCCGACAGCGCCTTCTCGCGCGCGGCCAAGATCGAGGACACCACGCTCGGCTGGCGCTTCGTCAATCCCTTGATGAAGGCCAAGTACGGCATCGATTCGATGCCGGAGACTGCCGAGAATGTGGCCGTCGAATTCAACATCAGCCGCGCCGACCAGGATGCGTTCGCGCTGCGCAGCCAGCAGCGCTGGGCGCGTGCGAACGCCGAGGGCTTCTTCAAGAATGAGATCGTGCCGGTCACGATTCATGGGAAGAAAGGTGAGTCGCGCGTGTTCGACACCGACGAGCAGCCGCGCGAGACCAGCATGGAAGCGCTGGCCAAGCTGAAGGGCGTGGTCATGCCTGATGGGACGGTCAGCGCCGGCAATGCGTCGAGCCTGAACGATGGCGCCTGCGCGCTGCTGCTGGCGTCAAGCGACGCGGCGCGCCGCCACGGCTTGAGCCCGCGTGCACGTGTGGTCGGCATGGCGACCGCGGGCCTGGCGCCGCGCATCATGGGCTTCGGCCCGTCGCCGGCGGTGAAGAAGCTGCTGGCGCAGACCGGCCTGCGCCTGGACCAGATGGACGTGATCGAGCTGAACGAAGCCTTCGCCGCGCAGGGCCTGGCGGTGACGCGCGACCTGGGGCTGGCGGACGACGCGGCCCACGTGAACCCGAACGGCGGCGCAATCGCGCTGGGCCATCCGCTGGGCGCATCGGGCGCGCGCCTGGTGACCACGGCGGTGAACCAGCTGCATCGCACCAAGGGCCGCTACGCGCTGTGCACCATGTGCATCGGCGTGGGCCAGGGCATCGCGCTGATCGTCGAGCGGGTCTGAGATGGTCAAGGTCTACGAGATCAACGGCGTACGGCCGGTGGTGCATCCGACGGCCTATGTGCATCCGTCGGCGGTCCTGATTGGCGACGTGATCGTCGGACCGCGCTGCTACATCGGCCCGCTGGCCTCGATGCGCGGCGACTTCGGGCGCCTGATCCTGGAGGAGGGCGCCAACTTGCAGGATACCTGCGTGATGCATGGGTTTCCGGGCGAGGACACCGTGGTCGAGGTGGATGGGCACATCGGGCATGGCGCGGTGCTGCACGGCTGCCGCATCAAGCGCAACGCGATGGTGGGCATGAATGCGGTCGTGATGGACAAGGCCGTGGTCGGCGAGGAGTCGATCGTGGCGGCGATGAGCTTCGTAAAGGCAGGGATGATCATTCCGCCGCGCTCGATGGTCATGGGGACGCCGGCCAAGGTCATGCGCGAGCTGACGGATGAAGATGTGAAGTGGAAGAGCTTTGGGACGCGGCAGTATCACGAGCTGAATGTGCGGTCGCTGGAGACGATGCGGGAGGTCGAGGCGTTCACTGAAGTGGAGCCGGACCGCAAGGGCATCGATTTCGGGACTGGGGCGCTGCATAAACCGAAAAGCTGAAAGCACCACCGCCCGTAAAACCGTCGTCCCGGCGTAGGCCGGGACCCAAGTTTCGCGCCACAGACGCGCACGCAAACTTGGATCCCGGCCTTCGCCGGGATGACGGTGCAGGGGCAGCAGGCCAATTGAAGAGATAACTGAACGGAGACGAAGAAACATGGGCAACATCGCCACCCTGCAAAGCCTGATCGCCGGCCGCTGGCACGGCCAGGAAGCGCACACCCCGCTGCACAGCGCACTGGACAATCAGCTGATTTACCACACCCACGCCGAGAAGATCGATTTCGAGGAAGCCATCACCTACGCGCGCAAGACCGGCATCAAGCAGCTGATGCAGCTCGACTTCCAGAAGCGCGCCCAGGCCCTGAAGGCCCTGGCCCTCTACATGATGGAGCGTAAGGAAGAGCTGTACGAAATCTCCCACCTGACCGGCGCCACCCGCCCGGACAGCTGGGTCGACGTCGAAGGCGGCATCGGCACCCTGTTCGCCTACGCCAGCATGGGCTCGCGCGAACTGCCGTCGTCCAACGTCCTGCATGAAGGCCCGGCCTTGGCCCTGGGCAAGCGCGGCGGCTTCTCCGGCACCCACATCCTGGTGCCGCGCGGCGGCGTCGCCGTGCACATCAACGCCTTCAACTTCCCGATCTGGGGCATGCTGGAAAAATTCGCACCGAGCTTCCTGGCCGCGATGCCCTGCATCGTCAAGCCGGCGACCGCCACCAGCTACCTGACCCAGGCCACCGTCAAGATGATGATGGAATCCGGCCTGGTGCCGGAAGGCGCGCTGCAGCTGGTGATCGGCAGCACGGGCGACCTGCTCGACCGCCTGGGCGGCTTCGATGCCGTCACCTTCACCGGCTCGGCCGACACCGCCGCCAAGCTGCGTGCCAACCAGAACCTGATCCGCAACTCGGTGCCGTTCACCGCCGAAGCCGACTCGCTCAACTGCGCCATCCTGGCCCCGGACGTTACCCCGGATGACCCGGAATTCGACTTGTTCGTGAAGGAAGTCGCGCGCGAGATGACCGGCAAGGCCGGCCAGAAGTGCACCGCGATCCGCCGCGTCATCGTGCCGGAGCAGCTCGTGGACGCCGTCGGCGAGCGCCTGCGCGACCGCCTGGCCAAGATCACCGTCGGCAACCCGAAGATGGAAGGCGTGCGCATGGGCGCGCTGGCCTCGATGGATCAGCACCGCGACGTCTCCGAGCGCGTGGAGATGCTTGCGCGCGGCAACGAAGTACTGTTCTCGGCCCGCGACGGCTTCGCGCCGGTGGGCGAGGGCTGCGCCAACGGCGCTTTCTTCTCGCCGACCCTGCTGCTGTGCCGTAACGCGCTGGTCAACGACGCCGTCCACGACATCGAAGCCTTCGGCCCGGTGAGCACCTTGATGACCTACAAGGACATCGACGAGGCGCTGGAACTGGCCGCGCGCGGCAAGGGCAGCCTGGTGACCACGCTCGCCACCAAGGACCCGGCGATCGCCGCCCACGCGGTGCCGGTGGCCGCCGCCTCGCATGGCCGCGTGCTGATCCTGGACCGCGAAGCCTCGGTCGACAGCACCGGCCACGGCTCGCCGCTGCCGCAGCTCAAGCACGGCGGCCCGGGCCGCGCCGGCGGCGGCGAAGAGCTGGGCGGCATCCGCGCCGTCAAGCACTTCCTGCAGCGCGCCGCGGTCCAGGGTTCGCCGACCATGCTGGGCGCCGTCACCGGCGAATACGTGCGCGGCGGCGCGGTCAAGGAGACGGAAGTCCATCCGTTCCGCCGCTGGTTCGAAGACCTCGAGATCGGACACTCGCTGCTGACCCACCGCCGCACCGTGAGCGAGGCGGACATCGTCAACTTCGGCGGCGTGTCGGGCGACTACTTCTACATGCACTTCGACGAGATCGCGGCCAAGGATACGCAATTCGGCAAGCGCATCGCCCACGGCTACTTCGTGCTGTCGGCGGCTGCGGGCCTGTTCGTGTCGCCGGCCCCGGGCCCGGTGCTGGCCAACTACGGCCTGGACAACCTGCGCTTCGTGGCGCCGGTGGCGATCGGCGACACCATCCGCGCGCGCCTCACCTGCAAGCGCAAGGTCGACCGCAACCGCACTGACGAGCAGGGGCGCGGCCAGGGCGTGGTCGCATGGGATGTGCAGGTCACGAATCAAAACGACGAACTGGTGGCGAGTTACGATATCCTGACGCTGGTACAAAAACGCGGCTAATACCTGGCCGCGTCCAACTGCAAAAGGAGCGCCATGTCGAGACTGGATCTGAGCAGTATCCCTGTGGTGAGCGGCACCGGTTACCCGGAGCCCTTCGCCGAGGCGGTGGATGGACGCACCAAGCAAGCGCTGGGCGACGCCGGCGGGCTGACCCAATTTGGGGTCAACCTGGTCGAGCTGCAGCCCGGCGCGGCTTCCTCGCAGCGCCACTGGCATTCGCACGAGGACGAGTTCGTCATGATGGTGTCCGGCGAACTGGTGCTCGTCACGGATGAAGGGGAGACCCTGATGCGGGCCGGCGATTGCGCGGCATTTCCTGCTGGTAAGCCGAACGGCCACCATCTGATCAATCGTAGTTGGGGGCCGGGCGTGTTCCTGGTGGTCGGGTCGCGCGTCAAGAACGATATCGCGACCTATCCGGATATCGACCTGCGTTTTGAAGGCGCGACCAATTCCTATCTGCACAAAGACGGCACGCCGTATCCCTTGCGCAAGACTTAGTTGAGTTTTCGGGCGTAGCGCTGGCGGATGTGCTGGCTGATGAAGGTCGAGAGACCGCGTCCGCCTTCGGCCAGCTCGCGCATCTTGGCAATGTTCTCGGCGCCGGCGCTGCGCTCGGTGTAGAGGTAGCGGTCGCCGCCGGTGAACTGGATGGTGATGAAGTCCTTGCCGATGTCGTAGGCGGTGACGCCGGATTCGCCGCTTTGGTTTCTGTAGCGATGCATGGGGGGCCTCTGCTGGGTGCGTCGATACGGAGTATGTAAGGGCTGGCGGTAGCGATACAAGGCTTGCTGCGCGGCAGTGCTGAGATCTGTTGAACTTGGGTCCCCGCCTGCGCGGGGATGACGTTGTTTGAGTGCGCCTATAGCCTCAAGACCGTCGTCCCGGCGAAGGCCGGGACCCAAGTTCGACCAGCAGAAGAACAGCCCTTACGCCGTTTTGCGCTGCAACCTCAACAACCCATCCTCCGTCCGCACTGCCAGTAACTCCGCATAATCCGGCACGTCATACGCCGTCGTGTCCAGCGCATGCGTATGCGTCGCCGTCACGACGATACTGTCCATCCCCGCCGCCTCCGCCGCCTGCAGCCCGGCCAGCGTATCCTCGAATACCAGGCAATGCTCCGGATACACTCCCAGCTTCTCCGCCCCCAGCAGGAAAGGATCCGGCGCCGGCTTGCCCTTTTGCACATCTTCAGCCGCGACGAGTACGCCAGGCAGCGGCAGCCCGGCCGCCACGATGCGCGCCTCGGCCAGTGCACGCGGCGCCGAGGTCACGATCGCCCAGCGCTGCGGCGGCAGGCTGTCGAGGAAGGCGGCCACGCCCTCGATCGCTTCGATCCCCGCCACGTCGTCGATCTCCGCCAGCGTGATGCGCCTTGCCTCGGCCGCCGGATCGACCCCAGGCAGATTGAGATTGCGAATGGTGTCTTCGGTGCGCTTGCCGTGGATGGTCGGCAGGAAGGCCTCGACATCCAGCCCGTGGCTGCGCGCCCAGTCGCTCCAGACCCGCTCGGCGGCCTTGATCGAAGTGAGGATGGTGCCGTCCATGTCGAACAGGAAGGCGGCGAAGTCGCGCTCGGGCAGGGCAGGGGTGAAGGTGGTCACGGGATGTTCTCGCTGGATGGTTGGTGCGATGCGCCATCAGCATAGCGCAAAAGCCGGAGACGCCTTGTCCGCCACCGCGTTTGCTTGACGTCATCCGCCTTAGGTGCCAGACTACGAGCCTTTCCAACACGACCCGAGGAGACGCGACATGAACCAGCCTGATACCGCCCTCCGGTCGGCCGCCTGACGCGCACACCCATCACGACGATGGCCTGAGGCGCGCCAGCGCCGACCTTCCATTTCCCGACCTTGCCGCCTCAATGGGCGGCTGTCCGCGCACGCCTGTTGCGCCTATCGAATTGGAAAACACATCGTCATGATCGACATCGATTACCCGACCCTGCAAGGAATCGGCTTTCATCACCACCTGGCCGCGCAACTGGCGCAGGCCGGACCGCAGCACCGCCTTGCCCGCGTCACCTCCGTCCAGCGCGACTGCCTGATGCTGGACGATGGCCGCGAGGCCTTCCTGGCCCGCAGCACGCCGCCTATCGCATCCAGCCCGCCGGTAGTCGGCGACTGGGTACTCGCCGTGCAAGTCATCGGCGACTACTGGATCGACCATGTCCTCGAGCCATCCACCCGCCTGGCGCGGCGCACCGCGGGCGGCCGCCAGGTCCTGGCCGCCAACGTGGACACCGCGCTGCTGCTCATGGGCCTGGACAAGGACTTCAACCCGCGCCGCATGGAACGCTATATCGCCGTGGTGCGCGCCTGCGGCGTGGCGCCGGTGATGGTGCTGACCAAATCCGACATCGGCAGCGATGCCGGCGAAAAGATCGCGCAGCTGCGCCGCCGCATCCCCGAGGATGTGCCGGCGCTGGCCGTGCACCCGGCCGAGCAGAGCGATGCCGGCCTCCTTGCGCCGTGGCTGGGCGCCGGCCAGACCCTGGTGCTGCTGGGCTCCTCGGGCGTGGGCAAGTCGACCTTGACGAACGCGCTCGCCGGCAGCCTGCAGGCGACGGGCGGCACCCGCTACGGCGACGACCGGGGAAGACATACGACCACGGCGCGTTCGCTGCACCGCTGCCCGGGCGGCGCCTGCATCATCGACACGCCGGGACTGCGCGCCTGGCAGCCGGACGCGGATGAAGACGACCTGGAACAGTCCTTCAACGACATCGCCGCGCTCGGGGAGGCTTGCCAGTTCCGCGACTGCCAGCACGAGAGCGAGCCGGGATGCGCGGTGAGGGACGTGGTGGATGCGGACCGGCTGCGGAACTACCGCAAGCTGTTGCGCGAGGTGAGGCGCGCCGAGCAGACGGCGCTGGACCGGATCGCTGAACGGGCGAAGTGGAAGACCCTGATGAAGGGCGCGCGCCTGCGTGGACGCGAGAAGCGGGGAGGCTGAACCAAGGGTGGACGGCAAGGCCGTCCACCCGGCGGTTTATTCCGCCAGCTGCTTGCGCACGCGCGCGATCGCCGCGCGCACCTGGTTCGGCGCGGTGCCGCCGACGTGGTCGCGCGCCGCCACCGAGCCTTCCAGGGTCAGCACGGCGAACACGTCCTGCTCGATCAGCGGCGAAAACTCACGCAGCTTTTCCAGAGGCATGTCGGACAGGTCGCACTTCAGGTCGTCGCAGGCGCGCACCGCGTGGGCCACGGCTTCGTGCGCGTCGCGGAAGGGCAGGCCCTTCTTGACCAGGTAGTCGGCCAGGTCGGTCGCAGTGGCGTAGCCCTGCAGCGCCGCGGCGCGCATGTTGTCCGGCTTGACCGTGATGCCGCCCGCCATGTCGGCGAAGATGCGCAGGGTGTCGGTGACGGTGTCGATGGTGTCGAACAACGGTTCCTTATCTTCCTGGTTGTCCTTGTTGTAGGCCAGCGGCTGGCCTTTCATCAGGACCAGCAGGCCGTTCAGGTGGCCGTAGACGCGGCCGGTCTTGCCGCGCGCCAGTTCTGGCACGTCAGGGTTCTTTTTCTGCGGCATGATCGACGAGCCGGTGCAGAAGCGGTCGGCGATGTCGATGAAGCCGATGCGCTGGCTCATCCACATAACCAGTTCTTCCGAGAAGCGCGAGACGTGCATCATGATCAGCGAGGCGGCGGCGGTGAACTCGATCGCAAAGTCGCGGTCTGACACGGCGTCGAGCGAGTTATGGCACACGTCCTCGAAGCCGAGGGTCTTGGCCACGCGCAGGCGGTCGATAGGGAAGGTGGTGCCGGCCAGGGCGGCGGCGCCCAGCGGCAGGCGGTTCACGCGGCGGCGTGCGTCCTGCATGCGCTCGGCGTCGCGGCCGAACATTTCCACATAGGCCAGCATGTGGTGGCCGAAGGTGATCGGCTGCGCCACCTGCAGGTGGGTGAAGCCCGGCATGATGGTGTCGGCATGGCGCTCGGCCAGGTCCGTCAGGGCGCCGCGCAGGCTGGCGAGCAGGCCCAGGATGTCGTCGATGGCGGAGCGCACGTACAGGCGGATGTCGGTCGCCACCTGGTCGTTGCGCGAACGGCCGGTGTGCAGGCGCTTGCCGGCGTCGCCCACCAGTTCGGTCAGGCGCTTTTCGATGTTCAGGTGCACGTCTTCCAGGTCCAGCAGCCACTCGAAGCTGCCGGCCTCGATCTCGGAGCGGATCTGGGCCATGCCGCGTTCGATCTCGGCGCGGTCCTGCTCGCTGATGATGCCTTGTGCGGCCAGCATCTCGGCGTGGGCCAGCGAGCCCTGGATGTCGAACGGCGCCAGGCGCTTGTCGAAGAACACCGAGGCGGTGTAGCGTTTGACGAGATCGGAAACCGGTTCGTTGAAACGTGCCGACCAGGCTTCGGCTTTCTTGGAGAGTTGTGCAGTCATGGTGGGATCCGTGTTAGGTATCCAATGATTATAAACCGGCCGGCCCGAAGGCTTCCGGCGGTCCCCCGGACGGTGACAAGCACCCTGAAATGGGTGATGATGACGTAACAAGCTTCATCAAACGACAATAACAGGGGAGACGTATGTATCGAATGCTTCGCACGGGGATGGCAGGCGTACTGGCGGCGGCAGCGCTGGCGCCCGGAATGGGAATGGCGCAATCGGCTCCGGCGGCGCCGGCAGCTCCTGTTGCTCCGGCCGCGCCGGCAACGCCAGGCGCCACGGCCGCACCGGCCATCCCCGCCGCCCGTCCGGCCGATGTCGCCTCGGTCGACGCCATCGTCAAGGCCGTGTACGACGTGATTTCCGGCCCCGCCGGCGCGCCGCGCGACTGGGACCGCATGCGTTCCCTGTTCGCCCCGGAAGGCCGCATGATGGCGGTCGGCCAGCGCCCCGACGGCAGCTACGCGATGCGCCAGATGACGCCGGACGACTACATCGCCCGCAACACCAAGAATTTCGCCACCATGGGCTTCTTCGAGTCCGAACTGGCGCGCACCGTCGAGACCTTCGGCCAGGTCGCCCACGTGTTCAGCACCTACGAAGCGCGCCATGCGCCGTCCGACGCCAAGCCTTTCATGCGTGGAATCAACAGCATCCAGCTGGTGAACGACGGCAAGCGCTGGTATGTCCTGAGCCTGGTCTGGCGTGCCGAAGACCCACAATTGCCCTTGCCTGAACGTTACCTGCAAAGCCGCTGACGGCCACTGAAGAGGCCAGTCTCAATCGGACTTATGCAACTTGCAAACAGCGCTAGAATGACTTTTTTGCCATCGCCATGGGTTCCATGATTACCAACGATTCCAGCTTCCAGGTCAGCACCGACCAGAGCAAGCTCGACATCCCGATGATCTACCGCTTCCTGAGCGAGCAGAGCACCTGGGCGGTCGGGATTTCGCGCCCGGTGGTCGAGCGCTCGATCGAAAACTCGCTGTGCTTCGGCGGCTACCTGGATGGCCGCCAGATCGCATTCGCGCGAGTGATTACCGACTACGCCACGTTCGCCAACCTGGTGGACGTGTTCGTCGTGCCCGAGTACCGCGGGCACGGTTACGGCAAGCAGCTGATCGGGGTGGTGCTGCGCCACCCCAGCCTGCAAAAGCTGCGCCGGTTCATGCTCGCCACGAGCGATGCGCACGGCCTCTACGAACGCTTCGGCTTCACCGCGCCGCAGCAGCCACAGACGCTGATGGAGCGATACTTTCCTAACATCTATTTGTCCTGAGCAGACTCAACACGGCGACAAGCGACTGGAATCAGGCTTACGATGGTGGTAACCAGAGGAAAGCCGAATGGTCCAGTTCCTTGTCCGTGGCTTGCTCGCCTTGGCATTGCTGGCGAGTAATTACAGCATCGCAGCGGAGCCGCTGCCGAAAGGTTCGCTCGTCATCATCGGCGGCGCCCTGCGCGCCGACAACGCGGCGGTCTGGGAGCGCATCGTCCAGCTGGCGGGCGGCAAGGGCGCGCGCATCGCGGTGTTCGCCTCGGCCTCGGCCAATCCCGAGCGGGCCGGCAAGTTCCTGGTCGACCGCTTCAACCACTACGGCGCCAAGGCTTTCTTCGTTCCGGTCGCGGTGCGCCTGAGCGGCACCGACTACACTGTCGCCGCCGAAGACCCGGTGCTGGCCGCCGCCGTGCGCGCCGCCGGCGGCGCCTACTTCGCGGGCGGCGACCAGGGCCGCATCACACGCGCGCTGCGCCGTCCCGACGGCAGCAACACCCGCATCCTCGACGCCCTGTGGGACATGTACCGGCGCGGCGGCGTGATCGCCGGCTCCAGCGCCGGCGCGGCCATCATGAGCAGCACCATGTTCGGCTATCCCAAGCCGGTCCTGACCACCCTCAAGCTCGGCCTCGACGACGAACACGAGATCGCGCCCGGCCTCGGCTTCATCGGCGACGACGTCTTCATCGACCAGCACCTGCTGGTGCGCGGACGCTTCGCGCGCATGCTGCCGGCCATGCTCAAGAAGGGCTACAAGACCGGGCTGGGCATCGACGAAAACACCGCCATGGTGGTCGGCCCCTCGCGCGAGGTGGAAGTGGTGGGCTACCGCGGGGCGCTGCTGGTCGATCTGAGCGAGGCGAAGTTCAAGGACGGGCTGTTCAACGTCAGCAACGCGCGCCTGAGCTACCTGGACAACGGCGACCGCTTCAACCTCGTCACCCGCACCTTCACGCCGGCCACGGACAAGGCCGACGGCCGGATCGATCCCGGCAAGCCCTACTACCGCGAGCCGCTGTTCTCGGCCGACATCCTCGGCAACAGCACGGTGGTGGACCTGATGGCGCGGCTGATCGACAGCGACCAGCCGGAAGCCATCGGGCTGTCGCTCGACAGCCCCCATGGCGTGCAGCCCGACCTCGGCTTCGAGTTCAAGCTGTCGCGCACCATCGAGAGCGTGGGCTATATGTCTCCGCTCAGCGAAGCCTATTCCGTCTACAACGTGCGACTCGATATCCGGCCGATCGTGGTCCAGCGCCCGCTGTACCAATACAAGTAATCAGCTGCACTTGGAGCGCACGCGCTCGTCCAGCACGCGCTTCTGCGCCTCGATCAGCGGCCCGTTCGGGTCGTGGCCGGCGCGCGGCACTTCGATATAGGCCTTGTCCGGGGCCGAGATGGCCTCGTAGTAAGGGCGCGTGACCTTCGCTTCGGTCAGCAGGTCTTCCGTTCCCTGGACGATGTAGACGGGCAGCGCGAAGCGCGTACCCAGCTTGTACATATCCACCTTGGACAGCATGCCGTCGCCCTTCCAGCCGACGAAGTTGATGAAGGAGTAATCCTCGCCCGCATCGTAGTCGGCCTTGGCCTGCGGCGTGGCGTAGGCGGGCAGCACCTTCCACCAGGAGGCCACAGTCGGCTCGGTCACCTGCAGCTCGTACTTGCGGGTGGCGCGGCGCAGGATGCCGAAGTTGCGCGGGTTGGTCCAGGGCGGCGGGCCGAGCGCTTCCAGCTGCGCGACCGTGGCCTTGTCGTCGGCGGCGCGGGCGCGTTCCAGCACCGTGTTCCAGTTGCCCCTGTTCTGGCGCCCGCCCACCACCTGCGCCACGCCGACCCAGGCGCAGAACTGTTCGGGATCCTTCCTGGCCATGTTGGCGCCGACGATCGAGCCCCAGGAGCTGCCCATCAGGATCAGCTTGCGCTTGTTGAAACGCTGCCGGATGTGGCGCGCCAGTTCGAGGCCGTCGTCGCGGATCTGCTCCACCGTCAGCGGCTCGTCCTCGGCAGGGCGGTTGCGTCCATAGGTCATGCCGCCGCCGCGCTGGTCCCAGTGCACCACCGTGTAGTCCTTGCGCCAGGCGGCGTAGGGACCGCCGCCGAAGGGCGTGTAGGGATTGGCCGGACCGCCATGCGCGACCAGCAGCACCGGGTTGGCGCAGTTGTCGCCCTGGATGGTCACCCATTGCTCGATGCCGCCGATGTTCAGGAAACCGCTTTCGTCGATCGCCTGGCCGGGCTGGCAGGCCGGGGCGGCGAGGGCGAAGGAAGGCAGCAGGGACAGTAGGGTCAGGCACGGTCTCAGGCGGGGCACGGGAACTCCTCTGCGAAATGGCGATCCGCCGATTCTGGTGTTGAAACCGGCAGGCGTCAATCGATTATGCATTCCGGTTAAGCTGATCAATGCGTGTTCCAGTTGCCGCTTCCGGTATCGGTTAGGTAGGGCACGGAGCGTGCGGGGCGGGGCCGTTATGGTGAAGCCATGACGAAGGGTTTTTCACCGAGGAAGCTGTATGCCATGCAGCGCATGTCCGTCGCACTCAAGCGGGCTTCGGCCGCCAGGCCGTTCGGGCCGGAGACGGACCGCGCGCTGCGCTGGGCCGCCGCCTGGGGCATGTCCGCCGGTATCCGCACGCCCTACACGCGCATGCGCCTGCGGCGCGATACGCTGATCGGCGTCAGCGCCTAGCCTGCGGCACGCGGGCTCTCCCCTCGCTTTCCAACAGTCGAGTATGGCAAGATGGCAAACTCCGCCATGAGGATTGCCCATGTCCAAACGCGAACTCAAGCTCGAACTGAAGCATCTTTACCGTCCGTCCGCCAAGGAGGTGGCCGAGGTCGAGGTGCCGTCCATGCGCTTCCTGATGATTGACGGCCAGGGCGATCCCAACACCTCGCCACAGTATGCCGCGGCCGTCGAGGCGCTGTTCTCGGTGTCCTATAAAACCAAGTTCATGGTGAAGAAGGGCGAGCAGGGCGTCGACTACGCGGTCATGCCGCTGGAGGGCCTGTGGTGGGCCGACGATTTGTCCGCCTTCGCCGGCAACGACCGCTCGCAGTGGCGGTGGACCATGATGATCATGCAGCCCGAGTTCGCCGGCGAAACGGTGATCCGCGCGGCGATCGCGGAAGTGAAGCGCGCCAAGGGGCTGCCCGCGCTCGACGCACTCAGGCTGGAGCACTTCGCGGAAGGGCGATGCGCGCAGATCCTGCACGTCGGGCCCTTCAGCGAAGAAGGCCCGACGATCCAGCGGGTGCACGATTTCATCGAGACGCGCGCCGCCCTGGCGGGCAAGCACCACGAGATCTACCTGAGCGACATCCGCCGTGGCGAGCCGTCGCGATGGAAGACCATCATTCGCCAGCCCATGCGCTGAGCCTGTCAGGCTTACAATGTCGCGATACCATCACACAGGAATCGCGATGCGCCTTCTTCCTTTGCAGCTGTTCGCCGCCATGCTCATGCTTGGCGCAGCCAACGCCCAGGCCGCCCAGCCGGCCACCATCCGTGTCGACTACACCCACAGCGGCAACGCGCTGTCCGACCAGTACGCGCTCGAACGCGTCGTGGTCGAGCCCCTGCCGTGGCCGGGCAACCTGGCGAAGAACTTCGACAACAGCAACCGCGGCCAGAACCGGGTCGAGGTGGTGGACGCCGAGACCGGCGACCTGCTGTATTCGCGCGATTTCTCCACCGTCTTCGGCGAATGGCGCACGACCGAGGAGGCGGGCAAGATCAGCCGCAGCTTCCAGGAATCGGTGCGCTTTCCCAAGCCGCAGCAACCGGTGCGCGTGCGCATCCTCAAGCGCGACGAACGCAACCAGTTCTCGGTGTCCTGGAGCGTGGAGGTCGACACCGACGCGCAAGATGTGGTCAAGCAGCAGCCTCCGGCACCGGCCAAGCCGATTCCCATCCACGTGAGCGGCCCCTCGCCGGAGAAGGTCGACCTCTTGATCCTGGGCGACGGCTACACCCAGGCGGACATGAAGAAATTCGAAGCGGACGCACGGCGCCTGTCGGCCCACCTGTTCTCGGTCTCGCCCTTCCGCGAGCGGGCCAGGGACTTCAACGTCTGGGCGATGGCGGTGCCGACCGAAAAATCGGGCATCACGCGCCCGTCCACCGGCGTGCACCATCCGTCCGCGCTGGGCACGCGCTACGACATCTTCGGCAGCGAGCGCTATGTGCTCACGCTCGACAACCGCGCGTTGCGCGAGATCGCCCAGCACGCGTCCTACGAGTTCATCGAGATCCTGGTGAACAACGAGACCTACGGCGGCGGCGGCATCTTCGGCCAGTTCAGCACCGCGGCGGCCAGCAACGAGTGGGCCAACTATCTGTTCGTGCACGAATTCGGCCACCACTTCGCGGGCCTGGCGGACGAGTACTACACCTCGCCGGTGGCTTACCAGAGCGCCAGCGGCCGTCCGGAACCCTGGGAGCCGAACGTGACCGCGCTGCGCGATCCGGCGCAGCTGAAATGGAAGCGCCATGTGAAGGCCGGCACGCCGCTGCCGACGCCCTGGCCGAAGGCCGAGTACGAGGAAGCCTCGCGCGCCTACCAGAAGAAGCGCGCGGCTCTGCGCGCGGCCAACCGGCCTGAGTCGGAGATGAATGCGCTGTTCCGCGAAGACCTGACGCGCTCCAGGGCCTTGTTCGACAAGCAGCCGCACCGCCATTCCATCGGTGCATTCGAGGGCGCGAACTACGAGGCCAGCGGCTACTACCGCCCGGCGATGCAGTGCCTGATGTTCGACCGCAGCGAGACCTTCTGCCCGGTGTGCCAGGACGGGATCAGCGAGATCATCGACCTGTACGCTGGGGCTGCATCCCGGTAATTTTTGCTTACAACTTGGCTCAGCCTAAGTTGCTTGCTTAACAGACCGGGGCGAGGGGAGTGCCTATTCTGGAGGCGTTGTCTAACAAAAATTATTTCGCAAATGAATATATTTGCGGGACCCACCGGAAAGGAAACATCATGAACAAACTGATCGCTACCCTCGTTGCAGGCCTGTTCGCTACCGGCGCTTATGCTCAGACCACCGTCAACGCCACTGCCAGCGCGGAAGTCGTGAAAGCGGAAGCCAAGGCCGAGAAGGATGTTGCCAAGGCGGAAGCCAAGGAAGTCAAGAAGGCTGCCAAGGCTGACGAGAAGGTGAACAAGGCGGTGGCGGACGCGACCGAGAAGAAGGCCAAGGCGCACTCGAAGCTGGTCGAGCAGCACGCCGATGCGGCTGAAAAAGTGGCCAAGGCCGATCCGGAAGACCGCGCCAAGGCCATGGCCAAGGCCGAAGAGAAGGTGGCGGATGCCAACCTGAAGGCCGAGAAGAAGATGATCAAGGCTGATGAGAAGCTGCTCAAGGTCCAGGTCGATGCGGCGGCGGACAAGGCGCAGGCTGCGGCCAAGACGGAGCAGGTGCGTGCCGAGGCGGCTGCCGATGTGCATAAGGCTGCGGCGAAGCACTAAGCCTCTTGCTGTAACGGAAAACGCCGGCTTGATGCCGGCGTTTTTTATGCGCTATCGGTGTGCGGACAAACTTGGGTTCCCGCCCCACAATAAAAAACGCCGGCGCGAAGCCGGCGTTCCCATCAAGCAGCAGCCTTGCTTGCCTCGGTCTCCCGCATCCCCAAGTCCAGCGCCTTGAGACGCGCCGACAGCGGCTTGCCCTTGCGCGCCCGCTTGCCGAAGTGCGGCTCCAGCCCCGACGCGAACAGTTCCACGACACGCTCCTTCGAGCCCGCCCAGGTCCCCATCACATTCAGTCCCTTCTGGCTGATCGGCTGCGCCGCCAGCAGCGTTTCTTTCGGCTCCAGCTCCATCAGCGTGACGCCGCGGCCGCCATTGGTCAGCACCTTCATCTCGTCGATGCCGAACACCAGCACGCGGCCCTTCTCCGACAGGCAGGCGATCGCGCCCGCGGTGTCGGTCACCACGCGCGGCGGCAGCGGTACGGCGCCGTCGTCCAGGGTGATGAAGGACTTGCCGCCCTTCAGGCGGCTGACCATGTCGCCCGCCTTGGCGATGAAGCCGAAGCCGTTCGAGGTGGCCAGCAGCAGGCGCGTGTCCGGATTGCCGGCGAAGTAGTGCAGAATGCGCACGCCGCCCGACAGGTCGACCAGGGTCGTGATCGGCACGCCGTCGCCGCGCGCGCCCGGCAGGGCCGCCACCGGCACCGAATACAGCTTGCCGTTGTCGCCGATGCCCAGCAGGTGGTCGACGGTGCGGCATTCGAAGGCCTTGTACAGCGAGTCGCCCGCCTTGAAGGTGAACTGCGCCGGATCGTGGCCGATGCCGGTGCGCGCGCGCACCCAGCCCTTTTCCGAAACGATCACGGTGACCGGCTCGTCGATGACCTTCTGCTCGGCCACGGCCTTCTGCGCTTCCTCGATCAGGGTGCGGCGGTCGTCGCCGAACTGCTTGGCGTCCTGCTCGATCTCCTTGATGATCACGCGCTTCATGGTGGACGGATTGTCCAGGATGTCCTGCAGCTTTTCCTTTTCCGAGCGCAGGTCCGCCAGCTCCTGCTGGATCTTGATCGCTTCCAGGCGCGCCAGCTGGCGCAGGCGGATCTCGAGGATATCCTCGGCCTGGCGGTCGCTCAGGCGGAACTCCTCGATCAGCGCGGCCTTCGGCTCGTCCGAATTACGGATGATGGCGATCACCTTGTCGATGTTCAGCAGGACGATCTCGCGGCCTTCCAGGATGTGGATGCGGTCATTGACCTTGCCCAGCCTGAATTCGGTCCGGCGGCGCACGGTCACGAAGCGGTAGTCGATCCATTCCTGCAGGATGGCGCTCAGGCCCTTCTGGCGCGGACGGCCGTCGCCGCCGATCATCACCAGGTTGATCGGGCTGGAGCTCTCGAGCGAGGTGTGCGCGAGCAGCATCAGCATGAATTCGGTCTGGTCCTGGTTCTTCGACTTCGGCTCGAACACCAGGCGCACCGGCGCATCGCGGCCCGATTCGTCGCGCACGGTGTCGAGCGCGCCGAGGATGGTTTGCTTGAGCGCCAGCTGCTCCGGCAGCAGGGCCTTCTTGCCCAGCTTGATCTTCGGGTTGGTCAGTTCTTCGATTTCTTCCAGCACGCGCTGACTGGACGCGCCCGGCGGGAGTTCGTAGACCACGGCTTGCCACTGGCCGCGCGCCAGTTCTTCGATCTTCCAGCGCGCACGCACCTTCATCGAGCCGCGGCCGGTGGAGTACATGTCGGCGACCTGCGAGGCCGGGGTGATGATCTGGCCGCCGCCCGGGAAGTCCGGACCCGGGATCAGGGTCATCAGCTCGGCGTGGGTGATCTTGGGATTGCGGATCATCGCCACGGCTGCCTGCGCCACTTCGCGCAGGTTGTGCGAAGGGATCTCGGTGGCCAGGCCGACCGCGATGCCCGAGGCGCCGTTGAGCAGCACCATCGGCAGGCGTGCCGGCAGGGTGCGCGGTTCGTCGGTCGAGCCGTCGTAGTTCGGCTGGTAGTCGACCGTGCCCATGTCGATCTCGTCGAGCAGCAGGCGCGAGATCGGGGTCAGGCGGGCTTCGGTATAACGCATCGCCGCGGCGCCGTCGCCGTCGCGCGAGCCGAAGTTGCCCTGGCCGTCGATCAGCGGATAGCGCAGCGAGAAGTCCTGGGCCATGCGCACCAGCGCATCGTAGACCGACTGGTCGCCGTGCGGGTGCAGCTTGCCGAGCACGTCGCCGACCACGGCAGCCGACTTGCGCGGCTTGGCGGTCGGGCCCAGGCCCAGTTCATTCATCGCGTACAGGATGCGGCGCTGCACCGGCTTCTGGCCGTCGGACACGTCCGGCAGCGCGCGGCCCTTCACGACCGAGACCGCGTAGTCCAGGTAGGCGCGCTCGGCGAAAGTGGAAAGGGTGAGCGTTTCCTGGTCGGAGGGCTCGTGTTGTTGTTCGAAGAGGCTTGCTTGTGACATGTTTGTTTGTTCGTTTCTGGCGGAGTTTGTGGCTGCGGTGCGCTTAAACGACCACTACCTGATTAGATATCCGCCTCAGTCTCGTTCCCGTGTTCCTCAATCCACGCCCGTCGCGCGGCCGCTTCACCCTTACCCATCAGCATATTGAAACGCGATGCCGATTCGGCCAGGTTGTACTCGCCGAAGGACACCGGCAGCAGGCGGCGGGTATCCGGATTCATCGTGGTTTCCCACAGCTGCTCGGCGTTCATCTCGCCCAGGCCCTTGAAGCGGGAGATGCTCCAGGTACCCTCCCGCAAGCCTTCCTTCTTGAGCTTGTCCTCGATCGCCAGCAGTTCGCCGTCGTCCAGCGCGTACAGCTTCTGGATCGGCTTCTTGCCGCGCGCCGGCACGTCCACGCGGTACAGCGGCGGACGCGCGATGCAGATGTTCCCGTTCCTGAACAGGGCAGGGAAGTGCTTGAAGAACAGCGTCAGCAGCAGGACCTGGATGTGCGAGCCGTCGACGTCCGCATCGGACAGGATGCAGATCTTCCCGTAGCGCAGGCCGCTCAGGTCCGGATTGTCGTCCGGGCCGTGCGGGTCGACGCCCATCGCCACCGCGATGTCGTGGATCTCGTTGTTCGCGAACAGGCGGTCGCGGTCGGTCTCCCAGGAGTTCAGCACCTTGCCGCGCAGCGGCAGGATGGCCTGGAATTCCTTGTCGCGGCCCATCTTGGCCGAACCGCCCGCCGAGTCGCCCTCGACCAGGAACAGTTCGTTGCGCGTGATGTCGCTCGATTCGCAATCGGTCAGCTTACCCGGCAGGACAGCCACGCCGGACGACTTCTTCTTCTCGACCTTCTGCAGCGAACGCAGGCGCGACTGGGCCTGCTTGATCACCAGCTCGGCCAGCTTCTTGCCGTATTCGACGTGCTGGTTCAGCCACAGCTCGAGCGGCGGACGGGTGAAGGTCGACACCAGCTTGACCGCGTCGCGCGAGTTCAGGCGCTCCTTGGTCTGGCCCTGGAATTGCGGGTCCAGCACCTTGGCCGACAGCACGAAGGAAACGCGTGCGAACACGTCTTCCGGCAGCAGCTTGACGCCTTTCGGCAGCAGCGAGTGCAGCTCGACGAAGCTCTTCACGGCGCCGAACAGGCCGTCGCGCAGGCCGGATTCGTGGGTGCCGCCGCTCGGGGTCGGAATCAGGTTGACGTAGGACTCGCGCACCACGCCGCCTTCCTCGGTCCAGGCCACCACCCAGGCCGCGCCTTCGCCTTCGGCGAAACCTTCGTCGCCGGCGGCGGCGAACTGCGCGCCTTCGAACAGCGGGATCAGGGTCTGGCCGCTGGAGCTCTGGTTCAGCGCCTCGGTCAGGTAGCCGCGCAGGCCTTCGTCATAGCGCCAGGTCTGGACGTCGCCGGTCTTTTCGATCGTCAGGGTGACGGTCACGCCCGGCAGCAGCACCGCTTTCGAACGCAGCAGGCGCTGCAGCTCGGACATCGGGATGTTGGGGGAATCGAAGTATTTGCCGTCCGGCCAGGCGGTGACGCGGGTGCCGTTCTTCTTGCCGCCGCGCTCAGCCGGGCTGGAAGTCAGCGGCTCGACCACGTCGCCGGCCTCGAAGGCCAGCTGGTGCACGCCGTTGCCCTGGTCGTCCTTGCGCCAGACGGTGATCTCGAGGCGCTTGGACAGCGCGTTGGTCACCGACACGCCGACGCCGTGCAGGCCGCCCGAGAAGGCGTAGGCGCCGCCCGAGCCCTTGTCGAACTTGCCGCCGGCGTGCAGGCGCGTAAACACGATCTCGACCGTGGACACGCCTTCTTCCGGGTGCAGGCCCACGGGAATGCCGCGGCCGTCGTCCTCGACCGTGATCGAGCCGTCGGTGTTGAGCGTCACCCCGATGTTCTTGCAGTGACCGCCAAGCGCCTCGTCCGAGGCGTTGTCGATCACTTCCTGGATGATGTGGAGCGGATTTTCGGTCCGGGTATACATGCCCGGACGCTGTTTCACAGGTTCGAGTCCCTTGAGGACGCGGATGGATGATTCGCTGTAATCGGATGCGGGTTTCTTAGAGGCCATGCTGATGTTCATTTATCGAATGCTTGCGCATTCTATCTTGTCGAGCAGAAAAAAAATCGAACTTTTCGTTCCGCCCGGATTCGTGCTTGCTACTTTGCACGCTTATGCTAGATTAAAAAGAATTGGCAGTTGCAAAAGGAAGGGCGTTTCCGATGCACGTGTCCAGGTATCCATTTACAGTCCGCCTGATGGGGTTCTCGCCGGCCGAAAGCACGCAGCTGGAGACTTTGCTCGCGCAAGCTCCGGAGCTGGGGCCGTCGTATTTTTGCCTGCACGACGACAGTTTGCAAGAACCCGACCTGTATATCGCCGACGGCGGCAACCCCGCCGCCTTGGCGCGCCTGTGCTGCCTGCCGCCCTGCGCCCTCCAGCCCATCCTCCTGATCGGCGGCGACGGCGCCAGCAGCCGGCGCACCCTGCCGCGCCCCGTCGACCCGGCCCGCCTGTGCGAAACCCTGGCCGAACTGCTCGACACAAGGGTGCAGGCGCTGGCCGAATTGACCGCGCGCGGCGAATGCAGCCAGCCCGAACGCCGCCGAAGGCCCAGGCTGGAGCCGGACACCGAGGCGCCGGAGTTCTACCAGCGCATGCGCCAGGGACCGCCCGACGGCGCCGTGCTCATCATCGACAAGGGCGGCGCCTTCCGCGACCATGTGGCCTATGTGGTCGGCACCAAGCTTGGCGGTGCGCCACCAGGCCAGCACGGCAGCGGCCCGCCCGGCTGTGGCCGATCCGGCAGCGGCCGACCGGTCGAGTGGACCGACAGCAGCCGCGCCGCCGTGCGCCTGTGCGACGAAACACCGGTCTCGCTGGTCATGATCAATACCTGCGCCCCCGGCATCGAACCCTACAGCCTGAGCAGCGCCATCAAGTCCCAGCAAGGGGCCGGACGTACCGCCGTACTCTTCCTGGTCAGTCAATCGTTCAAGTACGACAGCCTGCGCGCCCGCGATGCGGGGGTGCGCGGCTTGCTCGACAAACCCGTGGCGGACCGCCATCTCGTGGCGACTTTCCAGAAGCTGCTAGCGCTACCGACATCAAAACCACTGTAATTGCATACAGTATTATCCGAAATTGGAAATTCCGCAAGCTGCGATTTGGCGGCGTGGCATGGCGGGAACGATGGGATTTTTGCAACATTAAATCGTGCGCGGCCGCCGCGACGTTATATTGATGGCTATGGCGGAACACATGCACAAGCAGGACGACGAAGAACCTGGTCCTCCAATCCCGAAGGATCCGGACACGCCCGTGCGCATCCCCGACCGGCGCGCCACCGAAGGCCCGGGGCGGGGCGGACGCGCCCGCTACCAGCGCGACGGCGACACCCCGCTGGCGCTCGCCGGCCGTGTGCTGACTTCGCGCTTCCGCGCCTTGCGCGAACGCTTCAACCGCGACTTCATGCAGCGCACGCTGCACATCGGCGTCTCGGCCCGTATCTTCCATCCGGAACCCGGCGCACGCGGCCTGCTCAGCAAGAACCTGCAATACCTCGAAGAATCGATCGCCCAATGGGTCATGTCGCGTGACGTGCTGGTGTTCATGATCCCGACCGTCAATACCAGCGGCCTTCTGCACCCGAGCAACATTACGCTACGCCACTATGCGCGCCACCTGGACGGGCTGGTGCTGCAGGGCGGGGCGGACGTGGCGCCGCAAACCTATTCCGAAACCCCGACCCGGCCCGAATGGGCGGGCGACCGCGCGCGCGACGTCTACGAGCTGGAGCTGCTGCACGAGTTCGTCGACGCCGGCAAACCGGTGTTGGGTGTGTGCCGCGGTTGCCAGCTGATCAATGTCGCCTTCGGCGGCACCCTGTACCAGGACGTGGCCACCAATGTGCCGGACGCACTGGCTCACGTGCACGACCTGTACGACGCGCACCGCCACGACATCGTCTTCCCCCAGGGTTCGTCGCTGAGCCGCATGTTCCCGGATGTGAAGAAGGCGGTGGTCAACTCGATCCACCACCAGGCGGTGAAGGAACTGGGGCGCGACATCGTGGTCGAGGCCTATTCCGAACCGGACGGCATCGTCGAAGCCATCCGCTACCGCCGCGCCGATTTCGTCATGGGGCTGCAGTGGCATCCCGAGTTCCACCGCGCCGGCGGCGTCGACCTGCTGGACTGCACGCCCGTGCTCGACGAATTCCTGCGCGCGGCCCGCGAAACCCGGCTGTAATCCCCATCGCCTTGTCGAAAACGCTTGCTTTCGCTTCATAATTGAATGAGAATCATTCTCATCAAATGAATCGGCAATGTTTTCCAGAGAGGCTTGCATGAATTCTTTCTTTGCAGACGAACTACCAGCGGCACCGGCCGGGCGCAGCCAGGACGCACTGCTGGTCGCATCTTTGTTGCACTTGATGTCGCATTACACGGCGCGGGAAGAGGGGGAAGCGCCTTGCGTCAAGCTGGCTTCGGTGATCGAGCGCCACCTGTGTGCGCTGGCGCGCTTGCCGGATGTCGATCCGGTGCTGCGCGCGACGTGCGAGCAGTTGACGGAGAAGTGGGCTGCGCTGGTTGACGCCAAGCTGCCGGCGCCAAGCAAGACGCCGCTGCTGGCGCGGTTCATGAAGGGCGCGTGGCCGGGAAAGGCTGCTGCGGTCGCAGGCTAGCTGACCTATTTTTGTCCATTAGCAGTAAGACCGTCGCCCGGCGAAGGCCGGGGCCCAAGTTCGTTGAGCAGCCGATACGCACGCAAAACTTGGGTCCCGGCCTTCGCCGGGACGACGGTCTTGAGGTTAAAGGTAGAAATGTAAGTTGGGAAACGCTAACCGAGCCAATCGCGCAAGGCCGCCTCACCGGCCGCGCTGAACGTCATCACCCGCGTTTGCGGCAGCCGCCGCGCCCAACCCAGCTGCTCGCAGCGATCCAGGATCGCGCCGCCGAGCAGCCCGGCCAGATGATGGCGCCGCTCGCTCCAATCCAGGCAGGTGCGGCAAACCGGCCGCCGTCCTTTGCTTAACGCTCCCGGTTCAATCCCGAGTTCGGCGGCCATGCGTTCTCCCGTTTCCGTGAGCACGATGCCGTCCGCCCCAATGCCGAATGCGCCGCGCGCCGCCAGCCGTTCATAGACCAACACCCCCAGCTCCCCCGCCAGGTGGTCGTAGCACACCCGCGCCTTGCGCAAGGCGGGTTCGCGCGGCCCCGGCTGGAGCGGCAGCGAGCCGACGCCAAAGGCCACGCCCATCAGCGACTCCAGCATCTGCGCCACGTCGGCGCCTGCGATGCGGAAGTAGCGGTGCCGCCCCTGGGCCTCGACCTCCAGCAAGCCGGCATCGACCAGCTTGGCCAGGTGGGTACTGATGGTCTGGCGCGTGACGCCGGCCGCGTCGGCCAGCTCGGTCGCGGTGAGCGCCTTCCCCGCCATGAGCAGGTTGAGCACCTGGGCCCTGGCGTGGTCGCCGATCAAGGCGGCGATGGCAGTGATGTTTGGTCCGTCTCTCATGCTTCGATCTTAGCCGAAGCATCGCGCAGGGGCCAAGGGCTACAGTAGTGCCTCCAGAACACAAGGAGTCCACATGACCATCACCTGCTTCATCCGCTACCAGATCGATCCCTTCCAGAAGGAGCAATTCCGCCGCTACGCCGAAAACTGGGGCCGCATCATTCCGCGCTGCGGCGGCGACCTGCTCGGCTACTTCCTGCCGCACGAAGGCACCAACGACGAGGCGTGGGGACTGATCGCCTTCGACAGCCTGGCCGCCTACGAGGCCTACCGCGCCCGCCTGAGGACGGACGAGGAAGCGCGCGCCAACTTCGCCATGGCCCAGGAGCAGCGCTTCATCCTGCGCGAACAGCGCACCTTCACCGAGGTGGTCGACAACACCCTGCGCCCGGGAGGCTGGCGTGATCGCGGTCATATTTGAGGTCGAGCCGGAAGCGGCGCAGCGCCAGGCCTACCTCGACATCGCGGCGCGCCTGAAAGGGCAGCTGGAAACCATCGACGGCTTCATTTCGATCGAGCGTTTCGAATCGCTGTCGCGGCCAGGCAGGATCCTGTCGCTGTCCTTCTGGCGCGACGAGGAAGCGGTCAAGCGCTGGCGCACGCTGGACGCGCACCGCGAAGCCCAGGCGGCAGGGCGGGGAGGCATCTTCCGCGATTACCGGCTGCGCGTGGCCGCGGTACTGCGCGACTACGGCCTGCACGAGCGCGACGAGGCGCCGCCGGATTCGCGGCTGGCGCATAGGTAGAGCGAAGGTCAGCGAAAACGCCGCTCGCCCCTGAAACGCCCGATGGCGGCATTCACCATCGCCTCCACGCTGCCATCGCGCTCGTAATAGCGCCGCAGCAGCGAGGCGTCCGTGCCTTCCCTGGCCGCCGCGGCAAGGTGCTGGAGCGCATCCATGCTGCCCAGCGCCTCCGCATGCGGCACCATCTTTTCCAGGGTCGCCAGGATGTCCTCGCGCAGCGAGACGTTCTCGTAGCTCTTGGGCAGCGTGACCGTCCCTTCCAGCCCGAAGCGGCAGGCCTGGAAGCGGTTGTAGTTGTAGACGAGGTAATCGTCCTCCACCGGCGCCTCCTCGCCGCGCGCCAGCAGGTGGCGGCACAGCGCCTGCAGGTAGCCGGCCAGCGCGGCGGCGCGCTCCACCGTGAGCGGCGTGTCGCACACGCGCAGCTCGATGGTCCCGTATTCGGGCTTGGGCCGCAGGTCCCAGTAGAAGTCCTTCATGCTCTTGATGATCTTGGTACGTTCCATCTTGGCGAAGAAGACCTCGTTGAACTCCTGCCAGGACAGCATGAAGGGCGCGCGTCCGCTCATGGGAAAGGCGAACACGGAATTCAGGCGCGCCGAGTCGAAGCCGCTGTCGTGCCCCTGCACGAAAGGCGAGGAGCTTGAGAGGGCGATGAAGTGAGGGATGTAGCGCCCCAGCGCATGCAGCAGGAACAGCGCATCGTCGCCGCTGGCGCAGCCGATGTGCACGTGCTGGCCGAACACGGTGAACTGCTTGGCCAGGTAGCCGTACAGCTGCGACAGGTATTCGTAGCGCGGCTTGGCCGAGATGCGCCGTTCCGACCAGTGCTGGAAGGGGTGAGTGCCGCCGCCGGCGATGCCGATGTTGAGGGTGTCGCTGGCCGCCACCAGGGTGTCGCGGATCTCGATCAGTTCGGCCAGCAGCGGCCCGTAGGCGGTTTGCACGCTCGAGTTAATCTCGATCATGCTCTCGGTGATCTCGGGCGTCACGTTGCCCGGGAAGGGCTTGCGGTTCAGCAGGTGCAGCAGGTCGGGGCTGGCCGCGGTCAGGTCGAAGTCGGACAGGCTGACCAGCTGCAGTTCCAGCTCGACCCCGAAGGTCAGCGGCTGGGAGGCGGCGAAGGCTTCAAGCGGCATGGTTGGGCTCCGGTGCTTCGCGCGCCCAGAACAGCGCGCGCTGGATGATGATCGGGCCGAAGACTTCGAGCAGCATGGTCACTCCCGCCATCGCCCGCAATTCTTCCACCACCGTCACGCCCGCATGGCGCGCATGCTCGAGCAGCAGGATCACGAACACCGACAGCGGCGCCAGGCCCAGGCCCGTGAGCGCGCCCTTGCGCCAGGATATGCCCGACAGGTGCGCGAAGGCGGTCACGCCGACAGTCTTGGTGAGCATGCGCACCAGCACCACGGCCACCGCGAGCGTGCTGCCTTCCATGACGGTGCGCCAGTTCAGGGTCGAGGCGGCGTACAGGAACAGCAGCACGGTCAGGAGTTCGCCCAGCGGGCCGAAGTTGCGCTGCGCCTGGCTGAAGGCGATGCGGCGGTGGCGCGCGGCCAGGCCGAAGGCCAGCGAAGCGACCACCGGCGACAGGGAGGCGACGTCGCAGATCGCGACGACCAGCACCACCGTCAGCGCGAAGGCGACGGTGGCGTCGTGGCCCGGGTTCCGGATCGCGCGCAGCAGGGCTGGCACCACGATGCCGAAGAGTGCGCCCACCAGGATCGAACCGGCCAGCATCACGGTGCTCTGCCACAGCGCTTCCGGCACCGCTTCATAGGTGCGGAAGATCCAGTAGCCGACGATGGCGTTGAAGGCGAACACCGCCAGCACGCAGTTCTGGGCCGACAGGTGCAGCACGCGCTCGGTCATCTGGCCCGAGCTGCGCTGTTCGTTGACGATGCGGACCACGGTGGCGGGCGAAGTGCCCATCGCCAGCGCGGCCATCATCAGGGCCGTCATCTCGGCGCTGCCGAAGGCGATGGCGACCAGGTAGACGGCGATGAAGGTCAGCCCGGCTTCCGCCAGCCCGGCCACGCCCACCCAGGGATTGATGCGCAGCCAGCGCAGGTTGATGCGGTAGCCGAGTTCGAACAGGATCAGGCCGAAGGCGATGTCCGCCAGCAGCGAGATGGCGCCCGCGTCCGGCATCGGCAGCACGCCGATCTGCGGATGGGCCAGCGCGAAGCCGACCAGGCCATAGAAGCTGATGCGCGGCAGGCCGGTCCAGCGCTGCCCGAATTCGCCGGCCAGCCAGGCGAGCGCCATGGCGAGCGGCCACGCAAGACTTGTCAACACGGACAGCAGGTCAGGCATTGGCATCCCCCGGAATAAGGTTTTGCCAATTTTACAAGGAAGCCCGCGCGCACGATTGCGCGTAGGAGTGCTCTTATCTGCTGCTTATTTGCTGCCTATTTGCTCAGCAGGCGCATGGCCCGTTCCAGGCCTTCGAGGGTGATCGGGAACATCCGGTTATTCATGATCTGGCGGATCACGGCGATCGACTGGCGGTACTGCCACAGGCTCTCCGGCTCCGGGTTCAGCCAGGCGAACTTGGGGAAGGCATTGGTGAAGCGCGCCAGCCAGGCCGCGCCGGCTTCCTCGTTGTTGTACTCGACCGAACCGCCCGGCGCCAGCACCTCGTAGGGGCTCATGGTGGCGTCGCCGACAAAAATCACGCGGGTGTCGGACGGATACTTGCGCAGCACGTCCCAGGTCGGGAAGCGCTCACTGTGGCGGCGCCGGTTGTTCTTCCACAGGTAGTCATAGACGCAGTTGTGGAAGTAATAGAACTCCATGTTCTTGAACTCGTTCTTCGACGCCGAGAACAGTTCCTCCACGCGCTCGATGTGGTCGTCCATCGAGCCGCCGACATCCAGCAGCATCACCACCTTGATGCGGTTCTTGCGCTCGGGCTGCATGCGGATGTCGAGGTAGCCGGCATTGCTGGCGGTGGCGCGGATGGTGTCGTCCAGCGCCAGTTCGTCGGCCGCGCCGGTGCGCGCGAAGCGCCGCAGGCGCCGCAGCGCCACCTTGATGTTGCGCGTGCCGAGCTCGCGCTCGTCGTCGTAGTCGCGGTAGCTGCGCTGCTCCCACACCTTCACGGCGGTGCGGTTGCGCCCCTGGCCGCCGATGCGGATGCCTTCCGGATTGGTGCCGCCGTTGCCGAAGGGCGAGGTGCCGCCGGTGCCGATCCACTTGTTGCCGCCTTCGTGACGCCCTTTTTGCTCCTTCAGCAGTTCTTCCAGACGCTGCTGCAGCTTGTCGTAGCCGAGCTTTTCGAGCTGGGCCTTCTGCTCGGGCGTGAGCTCGCGCTCGAAGCGCTTGAGCAGCCAGTCGAGCGGGATCTCGGCCTTCTCGTCGAATACCGCGTTCACGCCCTTGAAATAAGCCCCGAAGGCGCGGTCGAACTTGTCGAAGTGGGCCTCGTCCTTCACCAGCGTCAGGCGCGCAAGGAAATAGAACTCGTCGAGCGAGGGCGCGATGACCTGCTCTTGCATGGCCTCGAGCATGGTCAGGAATTCCTTGATCGTGACCGGCACCTTGGCGTCGCGCAGGGCGTAGAAGAAATCGATCAGCATGTGCTTACCTCGCGTGGCGCGCCAGCCTCTCGTGCAGGTAGGACTTGATCGCCGGCCACTCCGCGCGCACGACGCTGTACATGACGGTGTCGCGCACCGTGCCGTCGCGCCGCATGTGGTGGTGGCGCAGCACGCCGTCCTTCTTGGCGCCCAGGCGCTCGATGGCAGCCTGGGAGGCGAAGTTCTCGCAGTCGGTGCGCCAGCCCACCACGCCGCAGCCGAGGGTGTCGAAGGCGTGCGACATCAGCAGCAGCTTGCAGCTGGTGTTGACGTGGGTGCGCTGCACCCGCTTGGCGTACCAGGTGTAGCCGATCTCGACCCGGCCGATATCCGGCACGATGTCGTGGTAGCTGGTGGTGCCCAGCACCGTGCTTGATGCGGCATCGATGACGGCGAAGGCCAGGCGGTTGCGCGTGTCGAGCGCGGTGGCGATGTACTGCTCGGTGTCGTGCGGTTCCGGCACGCTGGTGACGCGCAGCTTCCACAGTTCGCCGTCGCTGGCGGCGGCGCGCAAGGCTTCGGCGTGGTGCATCGCCAGCGGTTCCAGGCGGACGCCGTTGAATTCCAGGGTGACCGGGGTCACGCGGATCATCGGTTGGTCCTCGACATGTAGACCAGGCGCTCGAACAGGTGCACGTCCTGCTCGTTCTTCAGCAGGGCGCCGGCCAAAGGCGGCACCACGGCTTTCGCATCCTGGCTGCGCAGGGCCTCGGCCGGGATGTCCTCGGCCAGCAGCAGCTTGAGCCAGTCGAGGAATTCCGAGGTCGAGGGTTTCTTCTTGATGCCGGCGACCTCGCGCAGCTCGTAGAAGCTCTGCAGCGCCGCGGCCAGCAGGTCCTGCTTGAGGGTCGGGAAGTGGACCTTGACGATGTCGGCCATCGTCTCGCGGTCCGGGAATTTAATGTAGTGGAAGAAGCAGCGGCGCAGGAAGGCGTCCGGCAGTTCCTTCTCGTTGTTCGAGGTGATGATCACCAGCGGGCGGTGCCTGGCCACGACCATTTCGCGGGTCTCGTAGACATAGAACTCCATGCGGTCCAGTTCGCGCAGCAGGTCGTTCGGGAACTCGATGTCGGCCTTGTCGATCTCGTCGATCAGCAGCACCACCGGCTCCGGCGCGGTGAAGGCCTGCCACAGCACGCCCTTGACGATGTAGTTGTGGATGTCGCGCACGCGCTCGTCGCCCAGCTGCGAATCGCGCAGGCGCGAGACGGCGTCGTATTCGTACAGGCCCTGCTGCGCCTTGGTGGTCGACTTCACGTGCCACTGCAGCAGCGGCATGTCGAGCGCGGCCGCCACTTCCTCGGCCAGCATGGTCTTGCCGGTGCCGGGTTCGCCCTTGATCAGGAGGGGACGGCCGAGGGTGAGCGCGGCGTTGACGGCCAGTTTCAGGTCGGCGGTGGCGACGTAGTTGTCGCTGCCTTCGAAGCGTTGGGAAGCTTGCATCGCGGGTGACAAATGAGAATGAAATGACATCGAGTATATGCCAGAACGGACCCCGTTACCCTACGCACGGTTTGTAGACTGGTGCCAACTCTTCAGATAGAATCGACAGGTTGGTGGACCATTTGCTAACTTTTTGTGCGTTTGCGGTATTCGAATTACAACTAACGAGCCACACCATGAAAAACTTTGTAGCAGTATTGGTACTGGCCGCGTGCGCCAGCGCCGCGGCAGCAGCGGACGTCGTCGGAGACCCGAAGTCCGCACGCAGCAAAATCGAAATGTGCATCGGCTGCCACGGTATCCCCGGCGGCTACAAGACCGCTTTCCCCGAGGTGTACCAGGTTCCGAAGATCGGCGGCCAGTCCGCCAAGTACATCGAATCCGCCCTGAAGGCCTACCGCAAGGGCGACCGCAAGCATCCCTCGATGACCGGCATCGCCTCGTCCATGAGCGACCAGGACATCGCCGACGTGGCGGCCTACTACGCCCAGCAGACCGAAGCCACCAAGCGATAAGGACAGCCATGAAAAAACTGATTTCCGCGCTGATCGTTGGCGCCTTCTGCATGAGCGCCGCATCGGCGGCCGACGTCGCCAAGGGCGAGAACCTGGTCAAGAAGTACAACTGCGCCGCCTGCCATGGCGCCGACTACAACAAGCCGATCGACCCGACCTATCCGAAGCTGGCCGGCCAGCATGCGGACTACCTGGCCCACGCCCTGCGCGCCTACAAGCGCGGCAACGGCACCAACGGCCGCGTCAACCCGATCATGGCGGCCCAGGTGCAGCCGCTGTCGAACCAGGACATGGCCGACATCGGCGCCTACCTGGCCAGCCTGCCGTCGCAGCTCGTCACGAGCAAATAAGCCGGCTGTTCCGGCTGCGGCACTGCGAACCCCTCCACCGGAGGGGTTTGTCGTTTTTACGCTCCATTCATTCGGGATAAGCCCATGACGCGCCTGCCTTCGATCCATCTCCTCGTCGTGGCGGTGCTGGCCGCCTTCGCCGCCCTGGCCTTTTTCACGCCGGTACAGGTGGCCGAAACCCTCTTCACGCTGGACCGCAAGCTGTCGGGACTCGAGCGCAAGGAGCTGGTGCTGCCCGGTGGTGAGCGCATCGTCTACCTGGAGGGCGGGAAGGGCGAACCCCTGTTGCTGCTGCACGGATTCCGTGGCAACAAGGACCACTTCACGCGCACGGCGCGTTCCCTCACGGGGCATTACCGGGTGATCGTGCCCGACCTGCTGGGCTTCGGCGAATCCGGTCATCCGCCGGGAGCCGACTACACGCCGGCGGCGCACGCGCGCAGGATGCATGCGTTCTTGCGGCAGCTTGGCGTCGATGCCGCGCACCTGGGCGGCAGCTCGATGGGCGGGCAGATCGCGCTGCACTATGCCGCGCTGTATCCGGAACAGACGCGCAGCCTGTGGCTGCTGGCGCCGAACGGCGTGCCGGGGGCCGAGCCGGGCGAAGTGGCCAGGAGCGTCGCGGCGGGCGGGCGCAATGTGCTGATGGCCAAAAACGAGGAGGAGTTCGCGGAGCTGTTCGAGGTGGTGATGGCGGATCCGCCTTTCATGCCGGGCTTCGTCAGGAATGTGATCGCGCAGGAATCGCTGCGCTATCAGGCGCTGCATGAGCGGATCTTCGTGGACGTCAACCGCAGCCCGGCGCCGGGCGCCGTGAAGGCGCCGGCGCTGATCGTGTGGGGAGCGCAGGACCGCGTGCTGCACGTGTCGGGGGCCGCGGCGCTCGCGCGCTCGATGCCGCAGGCGAAGGTGATCGTCATGCCGGGGGTGGGACATTTGCCGATGCTGGAGCGGGACCGGCAGGTGGCGGAAGATTATCTGGCGTTTCGGAAGGCGTTGGGCTGGTAACATACGGGCCCTTTGCTGCGGACGGTATTGGTTTGCGTAAATACAGCCAGCTCTTGCGCGCACCGAATCACCTGGAGTCCCCGTGTTATCCCCCACCCACCTCAAAACCAACCTGCTCAGCGGCCTCACCGTCGCCCTGGCCCTGGTCCCCGAAGCCATCGCCTTCGCCCTGGTCGCCCACGTCTCGCCGCTCACCGGCCTGTATGCCGCCGTGCTGGTCGCCCTGATCACCTCCGCCTTCGGCGGCCGCCCCGGCATGATCTCCGCCGCCGCCGGCTCGCTGGCGGTGGTCATGACCGCGCTGGTGGTCCAGCATGGCCCCCAATACCTGTTCGCCGCCGTGGTCCTGATGGGCGTATTGCAGCTGCTGTTCGCCGCCGCACGTCTGGGCAAGTTCATCCGCATGGTGCCGCATCCGGTCATGCTCGGCTTCGTCAACGGCCTGGCGCTGGTGATCTTCATCGCCCAGTTCGGCCACTTCAAGACTCCCGGCCCGGACGGCGCGCCCCAGTGGATGGAAGGCGCCGCGCTGGCGACCATGCTCGGCGTGGTGGCCGTGACCATGGCCGTGATCTACCTGACGCCGCGCATCACCAAGGCGGTGCCGGCCACCCTGGTCGGCATCCTGGCCGCCACCGCCGGCTGCGCGCTGCTCGGCATCGAGACCAAGACCGTGGGCGACCTCGGCTCCATCGCTGGCGGCCTGCCGTCCTTCGCGCTGCCCGAGGTGCCGTTCACGCTCGAGACCTTGCGCATCGTCTTCCCCTACGCGCTGGTGATGGCCGGCGTCGGCCTGATCGAGTCGCTGCTGACCCTGACCCTGATCGACGAGATCACCGACACCCGCGGCCAGCCGAACCGCGAATGCCTGGCGCTGGGCGCGTCCAACGTGGTCACCGGGCTGTTCGGCGGCATGGGCGGATGCGCCCTGATCGGCCAGAGCATGATCAACGTGAACAGCGGCGCCACCGGGCGCCTGTCCGGCATCTCCGCCTCGCTGTTCCTGCTGTCCTTCATCCTGGTGGGCTCGAGCTGGATCGAGCAGATCCCGCTGGCGGCCCTGATCGGCGTGATGTTCGTGGTGTGCGAAAAGACCTTCGAATGGGGCACCTTCCGCCTGTTCGGCAAGGTGCCGCGCGCGGATGCGCTGGTGATCGTGCTGGTGGCCGGCGTCACCCTGGCCTTCGACCTGGCGGTGGCGGTGCTGGCCGGCGTGATCGTCTCGGCCCTGGTGTTCGCCTGGCAGCATGCCAAGCAGGTGAGGGCGGGGGCCTTCGCCGACGCGCAGGGATGGAAGGTCTATGAGCTGGAGGGCACGCTGTTCTTCGCGTCGGTGAGCAACTTCCAGCAGCTGTTCACGCCCAGGGACGATCCCGAGGATGTGGTGATCGAATTCCGCCGTGCGCGCGTGGCCGACCATTCGGCCATCCAGGCCATCGACGCGCTGGCGGAGCGCTACCGCCAGCTGGGCAAGCGCCTGCACCTGCGCCACCTGAGCCCGGACTGCCGGGAACTGCTGGACAAGGCGCGGGACATGGTCGAGGTCAACGTGCTGGAGGATCCGCGCTACCACGTCGCGGACAATAAGCTGGGCTGAACGACATCAGGCGAAGGCGCGCCGGCGCACGCACTCGATGTAGCTCTCGGTGTCCGGGGGGACGCCGTTGCGCTGCGAAGCCCAGATCATCTCGCCCAAGCATTCCATGATCTCGTGGTGGGCGTCATGCTCGCCGCGCCTGGCCACCAGGGCGTCGTGCGCGGCCTTGATGCCGCGCGGCTGGTCGATCGAGACCTGCTCGACGATGGACAGGTGCATCGACAGGTGCAGGAAGGGATTCGGCTTGCCGCCTTCGACCGAATAGTCGCGCGCGATGGCCGCCTCGATGTCCTCGAGCTCCTCGTGGTATTCGGGATGCTGGGCGATCCAGTCGGCCGCGATCGCGTCCATCGGGGTCAGGATCTCGCCGTTGCGGTGCTTGCGCAGGGCTTCGCAGAAAAAGCGGCGCACGTCATGCGAGGACGGTGTGAACATGGCTGGGGGAGTGTAAAAAGACGGGAAGCCGGCATTGTAGCGCGATGGCGCGCCGGCTGCCGGCTCCTCCCTCCCGACTCAGCTGAGCGTAAGGAAGGGCATCCGGAGATTCCGAGCGGAATCCCAGAGAAGAAGGGAATGAAGCGGTCTTGCCTGCCTCACTCCCGATCATGCGGCGCGCGCATGAATGACTGTTGGCGCCTAATTACTTGTCCGGCGCCAACACCAGCGAGTCCGGCGCTGCCGGCCCCGCCGCGGCAGCCGCCATGGCAGGCTGCTGCTGGGACGGTTTGGCGCCCCCCTGGCCACGGCCGTGCGGCTGGCGCAGGTAGCGCGCCGAATGGCGGCGCTCGCCATGGCCACCCTTCGGCCAGGTGATAAAACGCGACAATTCCTGCAGCGCGCGCTGGTAGACGTCGCGCTTGAATTCGATCACCACGTCCAGCGGCACCCAGTAGTCATGCCAGCGCCAGGCGTCGAATTCGGGGTGGTCGGTCAGGCGCAGGTTCACGTCGTTGTCGCGCGCTACCATGCGCAACAAGAACCAGATCTGCTTCTGGCCGCGGTAGTGCCCCCGAATCTCGCGCTTGATGAAGTGGTCGGGCACTTCGTAGCGCAGCCAGTCGCGGGTGCGGCCAATGATCTTTACATGTTCCTGGCGCAAGCCGATTTCTTCCTCCAGCTCGCGGTACATCGCCTGTTCCGGCGTCTCGCCGTATTTGATACCCCCTTGCGGAAATTGCCACGAGTGCTCGCGCACCCGCTTGCCCCACCACACCTCGTTGTTGGCGTTCAGCAGGATGATGCCGACGTTGGGGCGAAACCCTTCACGATCGAGCATAAGTGCACCTCGAAACTTTCTGCCGGCGGTACGATCCTTATATTTTTACCTACAAATACAGCGCCCTTGGAAGGGCCCGCACCGCTTGCGCGGCAGGCGCTGCCTGTCTCGAACCCATTTGTAGAAAGTTTGGACGCATCAGCCGGCTAATCCTTTAAAATTAAGGTCGATTATAACTCTCTCTTTTTAAAAAGAATTCACCGATATGCGCGCCTCACGATTTTTTATTTCAACTCTTAAAGAAGCGCCTTCCGATGCCGAGATCGTCAGTCACCAGCTGATGATGCGCGCCGGGATGATCAAGCGCCTGGGCTCCGGTATTTACACCTACATGCCGATGGGCCTGCGCATCATCCGCAAGGTCGAAAATATCATCCGCGAGGAAATGAACCGTGCAGGCGCGATCGAACTGCTGATGCCGGTCGTCCAGCCGGCCGAACTGTGGCAGGAAACCGGCCGCTGGGACAAGATGGGTCCGGAACTGATGCGCGTCAAAGACCGTCACGGCCGCGACTACGCCATCCAGCCGACTTCGGAAGAAGTCGTCACCGACGTGGTGCGCAGCGAGTTGAAGTCCTACCGCCAGCTGCCGATCAACTTCTACCACATCCAGACCAAGTTCCGCGACGAGCGCCGTCCGCGCTTCGGCCTGATGCGCGGCCGCGAGTTCACGATGAAGGACGCCTATTCCTTCGACCGCGACGTCGCCGGCATGCAGGTGTCCTACCAGACCATGTTCGACGCCTACACCAGGATCTTCAACCGCTTTGGCCTGAAGTTCCGCGCGGTGGCGGCCGACAACGGCGCCATCGGCGGCACCGGCTCGCATGAATTCCACGTCATCGCCAGCACCGGTGAAGACGCGCTGGTGTACTGCCCGACCTCCGATTTCGCGGCCAACATCGAGGCCGCCGAAGCGCTGGCCCTGGGCGAACGCGGCGCGGCCGCCCAGCAGCTGACCAAGACCTCGACCCCGGGCAAGACCAAGTGCGAAGCCGTGGCCGAGCTGCTGAACATCCCGCTCCAGCACCACGTCAAGAGCATCGCCCTGACCGTCGAGAACGAAGGCAAGAAGGAATACTGGCTGCTGCTGCTGCGCGCCGACCACGAGCTGAACGAGATCAAGGTCACCAAGGTGGCGGGCCTGAAGGACTTCCGCTTCTCGACCGAAGCCGAGATCCAGGAAGCCTACGGCACCGTGCCGGGCTACCTGGGCCCGATCAACACCAAGCTGCCGGTCAAGGTCGTGGCCGACCGCACCGTCGCCAACATGGCCGACTTCGTGTGCGGCGCCAACGAGGCGGACTACCACTACACCGGCGCCAATTGGGGCCGCGACGTGGCCGAGCCGATCGTGGCCGACCTGCGCAACGTGGTCGAGGGCGACGCCTCGCCGGACGGCAAGGGCGTGCTGGCGATCGAGCGCGGCATCGAAGTGGGCCACGTGTTCCAGCTCGGCACCGCCTACTCGGAAGCGATGGGCGCGACCTACCTGGACGAAGGCGGCAAGCCGGTGGCGCTGCAGATGGGCTGCTACGGCATCGGCGTGACCCGCATCCTGGGCGCGGCGATCGAGCAGAACTTCGACGACAAGGGCATCGTCTGGCCGGACGCCATCGCTCCCTTCGAGCTGGTCCTGTGCCCGATGGGCCTGGATCGCAGCGAGATGGTCAAGGAGCAGACCGAGAAGCTGTACGCCGAACTGCAGGCGGCCGGCGTCGACGTGATCGTCGACGACCGCGGCCTGCGTCCGGGCGCGATGTTCGCGGACTGGGAGCTGATCGGCGTGCCGCACCGCGTGGTGATCGGCGAGCGCGGCCTCAAGGAAGGCAACCTGGAATACCAGGGCCGCCGCGATGCCGAAGCGACCAGCGTGGCCGTCGGCGACATGGTCGGCTTCATCAAGGACAAGCTGGGCAAGTGATGCTTGTCCGTCCTGCCTCCTGGCTGGGAGGCGTGCTGCTCGCAGCCGGGCTCGTGCTCGGCGGGGCGGCGCACGCCGGTAACCAGAAAGAGGAGGCGATGGCCGACTCGGTGCGCCTGGCGCTGGCCAATGCCATCGCCGACGCCCGTCCTCCCAAGCCGGTGCTGCGCACCGAGGCGGCGCGCCAGCGTTACCAGCAGTGGTTCGACGAGATGTCGCGGCGTCTGGCCAAGCGCATCCCGGACGCATTCTCGCGCACCGAATTCCTCGAAACGGTGTGGTACGAGTCGACCCGCGCCGGGCTCGATCCGGCGATGGTGCTGGGGCTGATCCAGGTGGAGTCGGCCTACCGCAAGTACGCCATCTCGATCGCGGGAGCGCGCGGCTACATGCAGGTGATGCCGTTCTGGACCAGGGTGATCGGCGATGGGGACCGGCGCAAGCTGTTCCACATGCAGACCAACCTGCGTTACGGCTGCTCGATCCTGCGCATGTACATCGACATGGAGAAGGGCGATCTTTACCTCGCGCTGGGGAGGTATAACGGCAGCCGGGGGAAGCCGCAGTATCCGAATGCGGTGTTCGCGGCGTGGAAGAAGTGGGAATTCAAGCCCTCTGTTTGAACAGCCGCACCATTATTCCTCCCGTCACCCTTTGAACCGTCATTCCCGCGAAGGCGGGAATCCAAGTTCGTTGCGCCGCCTACTACGCTTGATGGTAGTGGGTGCGCGTAAAACTTGGATTCCCGCCTGCGCGGGAATGACGGTTTTGAGGCTGCGGATACTAAACGCGTAACGACCAGCCCACGCTATACAAACCCGCAACATATCATCCCGCCATCCCCACCGCGCACAGTGTAGACTCACCGCTTTCCCCCGTGAGGCACCCATGCGACCGACCACTCTCGCCACCGCCGCCCTGCTGGCCCTCCTTGCCGGCTGCGCAGCCACCCCGCCCGCCGCGCCGACGCTGCAGGCCGGCACCCAGCCCGCCGAACGCGCCAGGAACGTCATCTTCTTCCTCGGCGACGGCATGGGCATCAACACCCTGACCGCGGCCCGCATCTATTCCGTCGGCGAAGACGGCGAACTGGCCATCGACTCGCTGCCCGAATCGGCCTTCGTGAAGACCTTCTCCAACAACGCCCAGGTCACCGATAGCGCCGCCTCGATGGCGGCCTATATGACCGGCGTGAAGCAGAACAACGGCGTGATCTCGATGTCGACCGACACCATCTCGGTCTCGCCCGGCCCTGACGCCAACGGCAACAACCTGGTCAGCCGCTGCACCACCGGCAGCCGGGTCGACACCCTGCTGGAACTGGCCAGGCGCCGCGGCATGGCGCTCGGCGTGGTCACCACCACCAGCGTCACCGACGCCACCCCGGCCTCCACCTACGCCCACGCCTGCCACCGCAAGCTGGAGACCGACATCGCGGCCTCGCTGGTGCCGGGCGGCGCCGGCTACAACGGGGCGCTCGGCGCGCGCGGGCTGGACGTGGTGTTCGGCGGCGGCGCGCAGTTCTTCACGCCTTTCGCGGCCGGCGGCAAGCGCGCCGACAACCGCGACCTGCTGGGCGAACTGAGCGCCCAGGGCTTCCGCGTCGCGCGCGACACCGCGCAGTTCAACGCCCTGAGCCCGGGCCAGCCGGTCATCGGCCTGTTCGCCCAGAACCACCTGGACTACCACGAGGCGCGCAACCCGATGGTCCAGCCCGGCCTGCCCGACATGACGCGCAAGGCCATCGACATGCTGGCCCCGAGCCCGAACGGCTTCTTCCTGATGGTCGAGGGCGGCCTGATCGACCATGCGCTGCACGCCACCCTGGCCAAGCGCGCGCTGCAGGAAACCGTGGTCTACAACGCCGCGCTGCAGGCGGCCATCGACCGCATGCAGGCCATCGATCCGGGCCTGAAGAACACGCTCATCGTCGCCACCGCCGACCATGACCACACCCTGCTCCTGAACGGCTACACCGCCCGCACCGGCAAGACCACGCCGGGCAACCCCGGCGTGCTGGGACTGGTGCGCGGCCTGGACGGCAAGCCGAAGCTGGACAAGGACGGCATGCCCTACACGATCATCGGCTTCGGCACCGGCGAGAACCGCTACGCCGGCAACCGCGCCAAGCAGGGATCGCTGACCGACGACATCGTCACGCGCGACGACTACCACCAGGAAGCCGTGGTCCGCACCAACAAGGGCGCGGAGACCCATGGCGGCGCCGACGTCTACCTGGGCGCCGTGGGCGCCGGGTCCGAACTGTTCCGCGGGACCATCGACAACACCCGCGTGTTCAGCCTGATCAAGACCGCGGCCGGTCTGTAAGCCTCGAGGAGCCATCATGACATTCCGACGATTCTCTCCGCTGCTGGCCGCCTGCACCCTGGCCGCCGCCAATGCTAGCGCCGCGCCGCAGGCCAAGAACATCATCTTCTTCCTCGGCGACGGCATGGGCCCGACCACCATCACCGCCGCGCGCATCTACAAAGGCGGCGAGGACAGCCTGCTCAACTTCGAGCGGCTGGAGCGCACCGCGCGCATCAAGACCTATTCCAACGACTTCCAGACCACCGACAGCGCGCCCTCGATGGGTTCGTACATGACCGGCATCAAGATCAACAACGACGTGATCTCGATGAAGGACGCGCGCGCCATCGACCCGTCCAGCGACGGCGTCGACCAATGCGGCGCCGGCAATGGCGCGGCCGCGCCGACCATCCTGGAACTGGCCAAGGCGCGCGGCAAGGCTGTCGGCGCGGTCACGACCACCGAGCTGACCCACGCGACGCCCGCCTCGACCTTCTCGCACGTGTGCCACCGCGACGCCGTGTACACCATCGCGCAGCAGATCGTGCCGGGCGGCGCCGGCTACAACGCGGCGCTTGGCGACGGCGTGGACGTGCTGATGGGAGGAGGGCGCGACCACTTCACGCCGCGCGGCGCCGGCAATCCGAAGGGCCGTCCGGACGGGCGCGACCTGATGAAGGAGTTCGCGGCACAGGGCTACTTCGTCGCCAACACGCGCGCGGACATGATGTCGGCGCGCCCTGGCCGCAAGTTCGTGGGCGTCTACAGCGCCACCAGCCACCTCGACTACGCGCGCGCGCGCCGGCCGGAGCAGCCGACCCTGGCCGAGATGACCACCAAGGCGATCGAGCTGCTGTCGAAAGACCCGGACGGCTTCTTCCTGATGGTCGAAGGCGGCAAGATCGACCACGCGCTGCACGACACGCGCGCCAAGGATGCGCTGGCCGAGACCGTGGCCTTCGACGAAGCGATCCAGACCGCGCTCGAGCGCATGCGCGCCATCGATCCGGGGCTGGAAAACACCCTGATCGTGGTGACGGCGGATCACGACCACACGATGGTCATGAGCGGCTATCCGAAGCGCGGCAACCCGGTGCACGACGTGCTGCGCGATTACGCCAGCGGACAGCCGAAGAAGGATGCGGATGGGAAGACCTTCACTACGCTGCTGTTCGGGAATGGGCCGAACCGGCCGGATGTCAGGGCCGACGTGGACAGCGCGACGGTGCTGAGCGACAGCTACCACCAGGAAGCCGGCGTGCGCGCGGAGTGGGAATCGCACGGGGGCGGGGATGTGAAGCTGTATGCGGTGGGGGCGGGGTCGGCGCCGTTCAAGGGGACGATCGAGAATACGAAGGTGTTTCACTTGATGAAGGCGGCCTTCGGGTTTTGATCGCGGCTATGGTGCGAACTTGGGTCCCGGCCTTCGCCGGGGCGCCGTGCTGGCGCTTGCCATTTACTTTCGAGCCGTCGTTCCGGCGAAGGCCGGAACCCAAGTTTCTCAGCGCAGCCAATACCAAAAACAAAAGGCCCCGGCATCAACCGGGGCCTTTTTGCTCGGGCCAGTGCTGGACAGCCAGCCAGCGATTACTTCAGGTGATCCGAGATCAGCTTGGTCATCTCGAACATCGAGACCTGCGCCTTGCCGCCAAAGACAGCCTTCAGCTTGTCGTCGGCGTTGATCATGCGGCGGTTCGATGCGTCCTGCAGGTCCTTGGACTTGATGTAGTCCCAGACTTTCTTGGTGACTTCGGTGCGTGGCAGCGGCTTGTCGCCCACGACGGCGGCCAGGGTGGACGACGGAGTCATCTCTTTCATGAAAGCGGCGTTCGGCTTACGTGCCGCGGCCGGCTTGGCGGCGGTTGCTGCTTTTGCTGGTGCTGCCTTCTTTGCTGCGGGCTTGGCCGCTGCAGCTGGCTTGGCAGCGGCTTTCTTGGCTGGCGCTGCAGTGGATTTTTTGGCTGTTGCCATCTTCGAGCCTCCTAAAACGGACACATTGGAAAGTTGCGCAATTTAACGCACGGCTTATATTGGTGGCGTTTTACTGTTCATGCAAGTCTTTTTCGACATTTTTTCACTCTGAAACGCTCCGAAATGCGTGCCATCGCACCTACGAACGCATTTAAAGCGGAAAGCGCTGACAAAAGACGTAAAAAAACCGTGTACAGCCAGCGCCGTACACGGTTACTTTGATGCGGCCGAAGCTTAACGCAGGCCGGGCATCATGCCTTTCATCCCGCGCATCATCTTCATCAGGCCGCCACCTTTGAGCTTCTTCATCATGGTCTGCATCTGATCGTACTGAGTCAGCATGCGGTTCACTTCCTGCACCTGCACGCCCGCGCCCGCCGCGATGCGGCGCTTGCGGTTGGCCTTGATCAGCTCCGGCTTGGCGCGCTCGGCCGGCGTCATCGAGTCGATGATGCCGACCATGCGGCGCACCTGCTTCTCGGCCTGGTCCATGTTGGCGCCCGCCGCGGCTTGCTGGAACTGGGCCGGCAGCTTGTCGAGCAGGCCGGACATGCCGCCCATTTTCTTCATCTGGGTCAGCTGGGCCTTGAAGTCGTTCATGTCGAAACGGCCGCCGACCTTGATCTTGTTGGCCAGTTCGGCCGCGGCTTCGGCGTCCACGCCCTTGCGCGCTTCTTCCACCAGCGCCAGGATGTCGCCCATGCCCAGCACGCGGTTGGCCATGCGCGCCGGATCGAAGGCTTCCAGGCCGTCCAGCTTTTCGGACACGCCGGCGAACTTGATCGGCTTGCCGGTCACGTGACGCACCGACAGCGCCGCGCCGCCGCGCGAGTCGCCATCGAGCTTGGTCAGCACGATGCCGGTCAGCGGCAGGGCGTCGTTGAAGGCCTTGGCGGTGTTGATCGCATCCTGGCCCAGCATGGCGTCGACCACGAACAGGGTCTCGACCGGCTTGACGGCGGTGTGCACCGCGGCGATCTCCTGCATCATCGCTTCGTCGATGCCCAGGCGGCCGGCGGTGTCGATGATCAGGACATCGTGGTAGTGCTTCTTGGCCCAGTCCAGCGCATTGCGGGCGATGTCGACCGGCTTGTCGCTGGCGGTGGTGGGGAAGAAGTCGGCGCCGACCTGCTTGGTGACGGACTCCAGCTGGGCGATCGCGGCCGGACGGTAGACGTCGGCCGACACGGTCAGCACCTTCTTCTTTTTCTGCTCTTTCAGGTACTTGGCCAGCTTGCCGACGGTGGTGGTCTTACCGACACCCTGCAGGCCGGCCATCAGGATGATCGCCGGCGGTTGCTGGGCGAAGGAGAGCTGGGTGGCGTCCGGGCCGAGGTCGGCGCCCATCAGGGCGGCCAGCTCGCGCTGCACCACGCCGACCAGCGCCTGGCCGGGGCTGAGCGAACCGATGACTTCTTCGCCCAGCGCTTTTTCCTTCACTTTGGCGATGAATTCGCGCACCGCCGGCAGCGCCACGTCCGCCTCGAGCAGGGCCATGCGCACTTCGCGCAGCATCTCGGCAGTGTTCGCCTCGGTCAGGCGAGCCTCGCCGCGCATCGTCTTGACGACCTTGGCAAGGCGTTGGGTCAGATTATCTAGCATGGTTACCTAATATATATAAGGCGAGTTGAGTCAAACCTCCATTTTACCTTGCGCAGGCTCCGCCGTTCGCCTCCAGGGCCGGCAAGAGCACAAATTTTCAGCAATTCCCGGGTTTGTTGTCTCAACGCAAGTTTCCAAGTCCTCCTCTCATGCACCCTCGTGTTTCCACTGAGCATTTGAAGTTGAATGGAGGATAGGCATGAGCAAGGTGTTTCGCAAGGCCCTCGTGGCACTCTCCCTGCTGGCGGCCAGCCAGGTCCAGGCCCAGGACGTGGTACGGCTCGGGAACCTCAAGCTGGCGCATTTCGGCGCCGTCTCGTACATCAAGGAAATCGCTCCGAGCTGCGGCATCAAGGTCGAGGAAAGGGTCTTCCCCAAAGGACTGGACGTGATGCAGGCCATCATCGCCGGCGAGCTCGATGTCGGCGGCACCGCCTCGGAAGCGGCGATCCAGGGCCGGGCCGGCGGCGCGCCCGTGCTGGTGGTGGCCGGCTTCGCCAAGGGCGGCGCGCGCCTGGTGGCGCGGCCCGAGCTGAACATCAGGAACGTGCTCCAGTTGAAGGGCAAGCGGGTCGGCGTGACGCGCGGCGCGATCCAGGAAGTGCTCCTGATGGCCGAACTGGCCCGCTACGGCCTGAAGGCGGACGCCGCACCGGGCAAGGACGTGCAGCTGGTCTACCTGTCCTACCCGGACCTGAACCAGGCGCTGCTCGGCAAGCAGATCGACGCCATGATGCAGTCCGAACCGCAGTCCTCGCAGGCGATCAACAAGGGTTTCGGCGTGGAGGTGCTCAAGCCCTACGGCACCCTGATCGGCGAGCCGGTGCGCACCCTGGTGATGACCGAGAAGTTCTACCGCGAGCGCCGTCCGCTGGCCGAGAAGTTCATGCGCTGCTTCGTCCAGGCCACCCGGACCTTCATCGACCATCCGGACAAGGCCGAGAAGTACGTGCGCGAGACGATCTTCAAGAACCAGATTTCATCGGAAGACTTCCGGGATGCGATCGCCAATTCGCCCTACACGCTCGACATCACGTCCTCGCACATCCAGGTGACGACCGACATCATGGCCAAGACCGGGGTAGGGCGCATGGCCAGGCCGCCGGTGGCGGCGGATTGGGTGAAACTGGACTTGCTGGCCTCGGCCAGGAGGAGCGCACATGTTGATTGAACGCCGCCGCCGCGCACGCGCAACACCGCGCAACTGGAACGAGATTGGCGTGGGCCTGGTGGCGCCGGTGCTGGCCATCGCGCTCTGGCATGCGGTAGCCCAGGCGGGGCTGGTGAACCCGCAGGTGCTGCCGGCGCCGCTGGAGGTGGCGCGCAAGTGGATCGCCTACCTGCTTCCGCTCGACGCCTATGATGGACATGGCGGCCAGGCCGGCTGGCTGGCCTGGGCGCTGTCGGGCGAACTGGTGGTCGATACCGCCAACAGCCTGTATCGGGTGGTGGTCGGTTTCGCCATCGGCGCCGGCCTGGCGCTGCCGCTCGGGCTGGCGATGGGCGCGAGCAGCGCCGTCTATGCCTGGATGAATCCCCTGGTCCAGCTGCTGCGGCCGATTCCGCCGATCGCCTACATCCCGCTGGCCATCCTGTGGTTCGGGCTGGGCAACCCGCCGGCCGTGTTCCTGATCGCGATCGGGGCCTTCTTCCCGGTCCTGATGAACACCATCGCCGGGGTGCGCCAGGTGGACGGCATCTACCTGCGCGCCGCGCGCAACCTGGGCGCGGGCGGCGTCACCATGTTCGTGCGCGTGATCCTGCCGGCGGCCGTGCCCTACATCCTGTCGGGCGTACGCATCGGCATCGGCACCGCCTTCATCGTCGTCATCGTCGCCGAGATGATCGCGGTGAACAGCGGGCTGGGTTTCCGCATCCTGGAGGCGCGCGAGTACTTCTGGTCGGACAAGATCATCGCCGGGATGATCAGCATCGGCCTGCTCGGCCTGGCGATCGACCTGGGCATGGACCGTTTGAACAAACACTTGCTGCGCTGGCACCGCGGCCTGGAGCACTGACATGAACGTACCGCATATCCGCATCGACGCCGTGAACAAGGTCTTCGCCAGCGATGGCCGCGAGATCAATGCGCTGAAGGACATCCATCTCGAGATCCCGCGCGGGCAGTTCACCTGCCTGCTGGGGCCTTCCGGCTGCGGCAAGTCGACCCTGCTGAACGCGGTCGCCGGCTTCGCCCCGCCCAGCAGCGGCGCGATCACGGTGGACGGTGCGCCGGTGGCCGCGCCCGGACCGCAGCGCGGCATGGTGTTCCAGGAGTACGCGCTCTTTCCCTGGATGACGGTGGCCCAGAACATCGGCTTTGGCCTGGAGATCCGGGGCATGCCCAAGGCCCAGGTAGCGGAGGCCGTGGAGCGGCTGCTGACGATGCTGTCGCTGCTGGACTTCCGCCAGCGCTATCCCAAGGACCTGTCGGGCGGCATGCGCCAGCGGGTGGCGATCGCGCGCGTGCTGGCGCTGGATTCGCCGATCATGCTGATGGACGAGCCTTTCGGCGCGCTGGACGCGCTCACCCGGCGCAACCTGCAGGACGAGCTGCTGCGCATCTGGGCCGAGCTCGGGAAGACGATCCTGTTCGTGACCCACAGCATCGAAGAGGCGATCTACCTGGCCGACCGGATCGTCGTGATGACCTACCGCCCGGGCACGGTGAAGCGCGACCTGCTGGTGGGCCTGCCGCGCATGCGCGACCCGGCCGCGCCCGAGTTCAACGCCCTCAAGCGCGAGCTGGGGATGCTGGTCATGGAAGAGCAGCAGCGGCATCATACCGACGAGCTGAAGATGGCGGCCGTCGACTGAAGCCGGCTGCCAGGGAGGGGGGCAGGGTGCCACCGGCGCTGGCCGATGGTGTAGACTTCCATTATGCAGAACACCCTCTTTTTCGCCGCGGCCCTGCTGTACGCGGTCTGCGCCCTGCTGCCGTCGCGCCAGGGCGCTGCCATTTCCGCCGTCACCGCGCTCGCCTGGCTGATCCACGGCGCGGCGCTCGGCCTCGACGTGGTCCTGCCGGGCAACCTGCGCGTCGGTTTCGCCGTCATGCTGTCGTCCGCGCTGTGGGTCTCGGTGGCCGCCTACTGGCTGGAGAACCGCAATTTCGCCCTCGACGGCCTGCGCCGCCTGGTGATGCCCTTCGCCTTCGGCGCGACCTTGCTGCCGGTGCTGTTCCCGGGCAGCCTGATGCCGCTGGCCGGCAGACCGGCCGCCTTCGGCTGGCACATCGCCGTGGCCGTGCTGGCCTACAGCACCCTCACCATCGCCGCCTTCCACGCCGTCCTGATGGCGCTGCAGGAAGCCCGGCTGCATACCCGCCCGGCCGGCCCCAATGCCGGCTGGTTCGGATCGGCCCTCGACCAGCTGCCGGCCCTGCTGACCATGGAAAAGCTGCTGTTCCGCGTGATCTGGATCGGCTTCGTGCTGCTCAGCCTTACCGTCCTGTCGGGCATCGTGTTCTCGGAACAGGTGTTCGGCCGCCCCATGCTGCTCGACCACAAGAGCATCTTCGCGCTGCTGTCGTGGGCGCTGTTCGCCGCGCTGCTGGCCGGGCGCAAATGGCAGGGCTGGCGCGGCAAGACGGCGCTGCGCTTCACCCTGGCGGGCTTCGCCACCCTGGCGCTGGCCTATGTCGGCAGCCGCTTCGTGCTGGAAGTCGTCCTGCACCGGGGGGTAGCATGAGCCGCATCCTGTTCTGGATCGCCCTGATCGCGCTGGTGATCATGGCCGTGCGCAGCAAGCTGCGCGCCGCCGTGCGCCGCAGCCAGATGGAAGCGCAACAACAGCAGCGCCCAGCCCCGTCCCACCCGGCCGAGATCGAAGCCATGACCCAGTGCGCCCACTGCGGCATGTATTTCCCCTCGTCGGAAGCGGTGCGCGCCGACGGCCTCGATTACTGCTCGCCAGGCCACGTGCGCCTGCCGCCCCGGTAAGCCCCGATGGCGGCTTCGAAGGTGCTGGCGCGTGCGCTGTCGGCGGAGGCGCACGTCACCCTGTGGCGCTCGCTCCAGACCTTCACGGTCACGCGCATCGTCATCGCGCTGGTGCTGCTGCTCTACCTCGGCTTCGATGTCGAGAGCGGCCGCATCAAGACCGATCCCGTCAACGCCGAAACCTGCTTCGCCTACGCGGCGGCGGCCCTCGTGTTCGCGGTCGTGGCGGCGCGCTGGCGGCGCCGCTTCATCGTCCAGCTGGGCGCGCAGATCGCCACCGACCTGGCGGCGATCTCGCTGCTCTACCTGGCCGCCGGCGGCATGCGCAGCGGCCTGGGCATCCTGTATCTGTTCCCGCTGGCCGGCGCCGCCATCCTGGCGCCGCTGGTGCTGGCGCTGTTCTCGGCCTCGCTCGCGGCCATCTTCCTGTTGCTGGAGAGTGTCTGGCAGATCTTCATGAGCGACCGCGAACCGCCGCTGATGCAGGCCGGGATGTACGGCGCCGCCTTCTTCGCGGCGGTGCTGATGGTGAACCGGCTGGCGGCGCGCCTGCTCGGCCAGGAAGAACTGGCGGCCCAGCGCGGGGCTGACCTGCGCATCCAGCAAGCCATCAACCACATCGTGATCGCCGACGTCGGCGACGGCATCCTTGTGGTCGGTGACGAAGGCCGCCTGTACACCGGCAACCCGGCGGCGCGGCGCATGCTGGGCCTGGAAGGGGAGGCCGAAGGCTTCCTGCTGGGCGAGGTTCCGGCGCTGGAGCCGGTGGCCCAGGCCTACGCCGGCTGGCGCGCGGCGCCGAACGAGGAAGCGGCCTTCGTCACCATCAAGCCCTGGCACGAGCAGGGCGACAGCGAGGACGGCGGCGCCGCCGTCGTGCGCGGCCGGCGCGACCAGCCGGTGCACCTGAAGCTGCGCTTCGCGCGCGTCGACACCGGCAACCAGGCGGGCGGGCGCAGCGTGATCTTCATGCAGGACGTGAGCGCCATCGAGAACGAGGCGCAGCAGCTGAAGCTGGCCTCGATGGGACGCCTGACCGCCAGCATCGCCCACGAGGTGCGCAACCCGCTGTCGGCGATCGGCCACGCCACCGCGCTGCTGGCTGAAGACCTGCATGGGCCGGCCGAGGTGCGCTTGCTGAAGATCGTGGGCGACAACGTGGCGCGCGTGAACCGCATGGTCGAGGACATCCTGCAGCTGTCGCGCAAGGCCCAGCCGCACACCGAGCCGGTGCAGCTGAGCAGCTTCCTGGCCGAGCTGAAGGCCGAATTCTGCGAAATCCATGCGCTGGACGGTGATATAGTCTGGCTGGGCAACGCCGGCGGCGCCACCGTGCGCTTCGATCCGCTGCACCTGCACGAAGTGCTGCTCAACCTGCTGAACAACGCGATCCGCTACGCCAGCCGCAAGCCGGCCAGCATCCGGATCTTCCCGTCCAGCGACGCGGCCGGGCGTCTCGAGCTGCACGTGCAGGACGACGGCCCCGGCATCACGCCCGAAGTGCGCGCCCACCTGTTCGAGCCCTTCTACACGACATCGAGCAAGGGCACCGGGCTGGGACTCTACCTGGCGCGCGAGCTGTGCCTGAACAACGATGCGAAACTCGATTATGAATACCGCTTCGACCAGGCCGCGATGGGACCGCGCAAGGCCAGCGGCCGTTTCGTCATCAGCTTCGTGCAGCCGGCCTGAAGAACCAAGGACCAACAGGGAGAGCCATGACCGCACCACGTATCCTGGTCGTCGACGACGAAGCCGACCTGCGCGAACTGCTCGAGATCACCTTGCTCAAGATGGGCCTGGACGTCGACAGCGCCGCCACCTTGCGCCAGGCGCGCAGCCTGTTCGAGGAACATGACTATTCTCTGGTGCTGACCGACATGCGCCTGCCCGACGGGCTCGGGATCGAACTGGTGCGCGAGATCAGCGCCTCGGGCAAGGGCACGCCGGTGGCCGTGATCACCGCCTTCGGCAGCGCGGAGAACGCGGTGGTGGCGCTCAAGGCCGGCGCCTTCGACTACATCGCCAAGCCGGTGGCGCTGGACGCCCTGCGCGTGATGGTGCGCTCGGCCCTGAAACTGACCGAAGGCGGAGCGGGGCAGCCGGAAGCGAACGCCGGCGCCTCCCGCCTGATCGGCAATTCGGCGGCCATGCAAGCGCTGCGCGCCCAGATCGCGCGCCTGGCGCGCTCGAACGCGCCGGTGTCGATCACCGGCGAATCGGGCGCCGGCAAGGAGCTGGCCGCGCGCGAGATCCATGCGCAAAGCTCGCGCGCCGCCAAGCCCTTCGTGGCGGTGAACTGCGGCGCGATCCCCGAGACCCTGATGGAGGCCGAGTTCTTCGGCTACCGCAAGGGCGCCTTCACCGGCGCAGCGGACGAGCGCGAAGGCTTCTTCCAGGCGGCCGACGGCGGCACCCTGATGCTGGACGAGGTGGCCGACCTGCCGCTGGCGATGCAGGTCAAGCTGCTGCGCGCGATCCAGGAGCGGCGCGTGCGCAAGATCGGCGCCACCGTCGAAGAGCCGGTCGACGTGCGCATCATCAGCGCCACCCACCAGGACCTGGCGCGCTGCGTCGAGACCGGCAAATTCAGGCAAGACTTGTTCTATCGCCTGAACGTGATCGAGCTGGCGCTGCCGCCGCTGCGTGAGCGCCTGGACGACCTGCCGTTGCTGGCCGACGCGATCCTGGCCAGGCTGGCGGGACCGGGCAAGGCTGCGCTCGGACCGGGCGTGCTTGAGGCGCTGCGCGCCTATTCCTTCCCGGGGAACGTGCGCGAGCTGGAGAACGTGCTGGAGCGGGCGCTGGCCTTTGCCAATGACGGCGTGATCGAAGTCGGCGACTTGTCGCTGAAGGCGGCGCGGCCCGGCGAGCCGGGTGTGCGCGAGCCGGTGGCGCCGCCCGTGATCCCTGCTTTGCCGGTGACGCCCGAGCCGGCGCCGGCTGTGCCGGCCGCGGCCACAGTTCCGGCGCCAGGACCGGTGAGCCTGGGACCGGCGGAGCTGCCGAGCAACCTGCCGGCCTACCTGGAGCAGGTCGAGCGCGAGGTCATCCAGCGCGCCCTGCAGCAGACCCAGTTCAACCGCACCCAGGCGGCCAGCCTGCTGGGCATCAGCGTGCGCCAGCTGCGCTATTCGATGCAAAAACTGGAGATCAGCGCGCCGGAAGATTGAATGCAGCAAGCATGACCGCTGTACATACGGAGGCCTCACCGGGCCGCACCCCTATATCTAGTGGCTGGGGTCCGCTGACCCCTTCATTATCTTGAAATTAATCTGGTGCAAAATGCACTTCTGCAGTGCAACAACGACCTATTCTGATTACCGCTTAGGCAGCCGAAAACACTGATGTTAGTGCTCGCTCACCGCGCGCTCCGCATCTTTCGGATGACTGCAAAAGTCAAGACTCCGCACCACGATTCCTCTCAAAAATTGAGAATTTATTTACTTGCCTGTATCGCAAACGAGGTACTACAATTAGTCTCATCTCAAGGCCGGACACTAGATCTAGTGGTAGTAGACAACAAGCAACTAGGTCCTCCGGCAGTCGGCAAGCTCAGCTTCCGGCACGAATCATTGACGTAACCTTTACCCTGCATATCTGGTTTGCCAGCTTAGGCCACCGGCTGGCGGGGTATCGTTTTGCTTTTAATTTTGTCAACGGACCGCACGACGGTCTGAAGCGATAACAAATCGGCGGCAACGGCTGCCATCCTGGAGGCTCAATGCAAACAGCACAAGACATCTCGATCAACCCGCACGTCACCCCAGGAACGACGTCGAACGGCGCCACGCCGGCCGACGTCGTCGCGCGCGGTGATTACCGTGTCATCCGCCGCAATGGCGCCGTGGTCGCGTTCGAGCCGAACAAGATCTCGGTCGCGATGACCAAGGCCTTCCTCGCCGTCGCCGGCGGGCAGGGCGCCGTCTCGGCCCGCATCCGCGAGCTGGTGGAACAGCTGACCAACAACGTCGTGGCCGCGCTGGTGCGCCGCCAGCCGAATGGCGGCACCTTCCACATCGAAGACGTGCAGGACCAGGTCGAGCTGTCGCTGATGCGTTCGGGCGAACACGATGTCGCCCGCGAATACGTGCTGTACCGCGCCAAGCGCATGGAAGAGCGCCGCGCCGCCAAGGAAGCCGCCGGCGGTGCCGCCGTCGTGGCTCCGCAGATCCACGTGGTCGACGGCGGCGAGCGCCGTCCGCTGGACCTGAACGCCGTCTCGAGCCTGATCAACGCCGCCTGCGCCGGCTTGGAAAAGCACGTCGACGCCGACGCGATTCTGGCCGAGACCATGAAGAACCTGTACGACGGCGTGCCGGTCGAAGAGCTGCACAAGTCCGCCATCCTGGCCGCCCGCGCGCTGATGGAAAAGGACCCGGCCTACAGCCAGGTGACCGCCCGTATCCTGCTGCACACCATCCGCAAGGAAGTCTTCGGCAAGGAAGTCGCGCAAGCCGCCGCCGCCGCCGAGTACATCACCTACTTCCCGAAGTACATCGCCAAGGGCATCGAGAACGAGCTGCTGGACGAAGAGCTGGGCAAGTACGACCTGGAGCGCCTGGCCAAGGCCCTGGTCGCCGACCGTGACCTGCAGTTCGGCTACATCGGCCTGCAGACCCTGTACGACCGCTACTTCCTGCACGTGCGCGACGTGCGCATCGAAATGCCGCAGGCCTTCTACATGCGCGTCGCGATGGGCCTGGCCCTGCGCGAAGCCGACCGCGAAGCCCGCGCCATCGAGTTCTACAACCTGCTGTCGTCGTTCGACTTCATGAGCTCGACCCCGACCCTGTTCAACTCGGGCACCCGCCGCTCGCAGCTGTCGTCCTGCTACCTGACCACCGTCGGCGACGACCTCGAAGGCATCTACGACGCGATCAAGGAAAACGCGCTGCTGTCGAAGTTCGCCGGCGGCCTGGGCAACGACTGGACTCCGGTCCGCGCGCTGGGTTCGCGCATCAAGGGCACCAACGGCCGTTCGCAGGGCGTGGTCCCGTTCCTGAAGGTCGTCAACGACACCGCTGTCGCGGTCAACCAGGGCGGCAAGCGCAAGGGCGCGGTCTGCGCCTACCTGGAAACCTGGCACCTGGACATCGAAGAATTCCTGGACCTGCGCAAGAACACCGGCGACGACCGCCGCCGCACCCACGACATGAACACCGCGAACTGGATTCCGGACCTGTTCATGAAGCGCGTGATGGAAAAGGGCAGCTGGACCCTGTTCTCGCCGTCGGAAACCCCGGACCTGCACGACCTGACCGGCAAGGCCTTCGAACAAGCCTACGTTGCGTACGAAGCCAAGGCCGAGCGCGGCGAAATGTCCGTGTTCAAGAAGATCGAAGCGCTGGACCTGTGGCGCAAGATGCTGTCGATGCTGTTCGAGACCGGCCACCCGTGGATCACCTTCAAGGATCCGTGCAACATCCGTTCGCCGCAGCAGCACGTGGGCGTGGTGCACTCGTCGAACCTGTGCACCGAGATCACCCTGAACACCAACGCCGACGAAATCGCCGTCTGCAACCTGGGCTCGGTGAACCTGCCGCAGCACATGAAGGGCGATGGCCTGGACCACGTCAAGCTGCAGAAGACCATCCGCACCGCGATGCGCATGCTGGACAACGTCATCGACATCAACTACTACGCTGTCGACAAGGCGCGCAACTCGAACATGCGTCACCGTCCGGTGGGCATGGGCATCATGGGTCACCAGGACTGCCTGCACATGATGCGCGTGCCGTTCGCTTCGGACAAGGCCGTCGAATTCGCGGACAAGTCGATGGAAGCCGTCTGCTACTACGCCTACCTGGCGTCGACCGAGCTGGCGGAAGAGCGCGGCCGCTACGACACCTACGAAGGTTCGCTGTGGGACCGCGGCATCCTGCCGCAGGACTCGATCAAGCTGCTGGCGGAAGAGCGCGGCGGCTACCTGGAGCAGGACACCAGCGAATCGATGGACTGGAGCGTGGTGCGCAAGCGCATCAAGCAGTTCGGCATGCGTAACTCGAACTGCGTGGCGATCGCCCCGACCGCGACCATCTCGAACATCATCGGCGTGTCGGCTTGCATCGAGCCGACCTTCCAGAACCTGTACGTGAAGTCGAACCTGTCGGGCGAATTCACCGAGATCAACTCCTACCTTGTGCGCGACCTGAAGGCACGCGACCTGTGGGACGAAGTGATGATCGCCGACCTGAAGTACTTCGACGGTTCGCTGAGCAAGATCGACCGCGTGCCGCAAGACCTGCGCGACATCTACGCCACCGCGTTCGAAGTCGAGCCGAAGTGGCTGGTGGAAGCCGCCTCGCGCCGCCAGAAGTGGATCGACCAGGCCCAGTCGCTGAACATCTACATGGCCGGCGCATCGGGCAAGAAGCTGGACGAGACCTACAAGCTGGCGTGGCTGCGTGGCCTGAAGACCACCTACTACCTGCGCACCATCGCCGCGACCCACATGGAGAAGTCGACCACCCGCACCGGCGCCCTGAACGCCGTGCCGGTCTCGGGCGGCATCCAGGCCGGTCACGCCGCTCCGGCAGCCGCCGCTCCGGTGGCAGCTGCTCCGGCAGCCGACGTGGTGGAAGGCGCCGCCTGCTACCTGCGTCCGGGCGACGCCGGCTTCGACGAGTGCGAAGCCTGCCAGTAATTCGCTGAATAGGGGAAGCCTGCTTGAACGCAGGCTTCCCCGTTAGTACCACTACCCGTAAAACCGTCGTTCCGGCGTAGGCCGGAACCCAAGTTCGCAGCACACCGCCAGCGCTTGGGGTTCACCAGAAACCGACGACTATCAACATATACCCGTGACCTCATGCGCGATTCCCCGCGACGAGGTTTCGACTGAAGGATTAAAGACATGCTCTCTTGGGACGACGAACCGACCAGCGCCCCGCGCGCCCCGCAAACCGCAGCCTCGGAAGGCGCAGCACCGGCCGCCGAAGTGGCGAAACGCGTCAACGCCGACGACAAGCGCATCATCAACGGCCAGACCGACGTGAACCAGCTGGTCCCGTTCAAGTACAAGTGGGCATGGGACAAGTACCTGGCCGGCTGCGCCAACCACTGGATGCCGCAGGAAGTGAACATGCAGCGCGACATCGAGCTGTGGAAGAACCCGAACGGCCTGACCGAAGACGAGCGCCGTCTGGTCAAGCGCAACCTGGGCTTCTTCGTGACCGCCGACTCGCTGGCCGCGAACAACATCGTGCTGGGCACCTACCGCCACATCACCGCGCCGGAATGCCGCCAGTACCTGCTGCGCCAGGCCTTCGAAGAGGCGATCCACACCCACGCCTACCAGTACATCGTCGAATCGCTGGGCCTGGACGAGCGCGAGATCTTCAACGCCTACAACGAGATCGAATCGATCCACGACAAGGACCAGTTCCTGATCCCGTTCATCGACGTCCTGACCGACCCTGACTTCAAGACCGGCACCGTCGAAAACGACCAGAAGCTGCTGAAGTCGATCATCGTCTTCGCCTGCATGATGGAAGGCCTGTTCTTCTACGTCGGCTTCACCCAGATCCTGGCGCTGGGCCGCCAGAACAAGATGACTGGCGCCGCCGAGCAGTACCAGTACATCCTGCGCGACGAGTCCATGCACGTGAACTTCGGCATCGATCTGATCAACACGATCAAGATGGAAAACCCGCAGCTGTGGACCCCGGCCTTCCGCGACGAGATCAAGGAACTGTTCCTGAAAGCCGTCGAACTGGAATACCGTTACGCCGAAGACACCATGCCGCGCGGCGTGCTGGGCCTGAACGCCCCGATGTTCAAGAGCTACCTGCGCTTCATCGCCAACCGCCGCGCCGTGCAGATCGGCCTGGATCCGCTGTTCCCGAACGAAGAGAACCCGTTCCCGTGGATGAGCGAGATGATCGACCTGAAGAAAGAGCGTAATTTCTTCGAGACCCGCGTGACCGAGTACCAGACCGGCGGTACCCTGAGCTGGGACTGATCAGCGTCCAACACGCACCCGAGAACGCCCGCCTGGCCGACGCCAGCCGGGCGTTTTTTCATTCCAGGGAGCCATCTGAAGAAAACGCCGATCCGGCGTACCATGTCCGATCCAGCTCTTCAGGAGGACCGACGATGAACCCAGCGCTGAACCAGCGGATCGTGCTTGCTTCCCGCCCCCAAGGCCTGCCGCGGCCGGAGAATTTCCGGCTCGTCGAGGAACCCATTCCCGTTCCAGGCCACGGCGAGCTGCTGCTGGAAATCCTCTACCTGTCGCTCGACCCCTACATGCGCGGCCGCATGGACGATGCGAAGTCCTACGCCAGGCCGGCCGGCATCGGCGAGGTGATGGAGGGCGGCACGGTGGCGCGCGTGGCCGCGTCGCGCCACGGCGGATTCGTGGCGGGCGATATCGTCCTGTCGCATGCGGGCTGGCAGCGCTATGCGCTGTCGAACGGCGAGAACCTGCGCAAGCTCGACCCGACCCTGGTGCCGCCCACCACGGCGCTGGGCGTGCTGGGCATGCCGGGTTTTACCGCCTGGGCAGGATTAAGGGAGATCGGCCGCCCCAAGCCCGGCGAGACCGTGGTGGTGGCCGCCGCCAGCGGTGCGGTCGGCTCGGTGGTAGGGCAGATCGCCCGCATCCGCGGCGCCCGCGCCGTAGGGATCGCCGGCGGGCCGGACAAATGCGCCTTCGTGCACGACGAGCTGGGCTTCGACGCCGTCATCGACCACCGCGCGCCCGATTTCGCCGCCAGGCTGGCGGACGCCTGCCCGCAGGGCATCGACATCTACTTTGAAAACGTCGGCGGCAAGATCTGGGATGCGGTGATCCCGCTCCTGAACGACTTCGCCCGCGTGCCCGTGTGCGGACTGATCTCCCAGTACAACGCCTTGCCGCAGGCCGAACCGGGTCCGGACCGGCTCGCGCTGCTGATGCGCGACGTGCTGAAGAAAAGCCTCTTGATCCGCGGGTTCATCCAGCGCGAATTCGCCGACCTGCGCCCCGAGTTCCTGCGCGAGGCGGAGCAGTGGATCGCCAACGGCAAGCTGCGCTACCGGGAAGACATCGTCGACGGCCTGGAACGTGCACCAGAAGCCTTCATCGACCTCCTGCAAGGGCGCAATTTCGGCAAACTGATCGTCAAGGTGACCGATCAGCTCCCGCCGTATTCATAAGAAGTAAAACTACATTTATGGCTAAAGTTGGTTGAATACCTGCTTTCCTTCGTGTTACTTTACTACAAGGGATCGCTATAACAATCAACTGGAGGAGCCGTGCTTAAATTCGTAGTCGCCATTTCAGCCCAGACGACCGCCCTGTGCGCCCATGGCGCGCCATACCAGATCCAGCACGTGGAACCGCTGAACTGGTGGACAGGCATGAAGCGCACCGACCTCCAGCTGATGGTGCACGGCGAACGCATCGCCGAGCTGCAGCCGAAATTGTCCTACCCCGGCGTGCGCATTGTCGGCACCGAGCGCACCGACAACCCGAACTTCCTGTTCGTGAACCTCAAGATCGAGCGCTCGGCCAAACCCGGCGAATTCACGCTCCAGCTCATGCGCGGCAAGGAAGCAGTGGCCAGCCATCCCTACCGGCTCGAACAGCGCCGCCCCGGCTCGGCACAGCGGCGCGGCTTCGATTCCACCGATGCGATCTACCTGATCATGCCGGACCGCTTCTCCAACGCGAACCCGGCCAACGACCAGGCGGGCATGCTGGAAGGCGTCGACCGCAAGCAGCCTAACGTGCGCCACGGCGGCGACCTGGCCGGCATGCAGGCCCAGCTCGACTATATCCGCGGCCTCGGCTTCACCATGATCTGGCCGACGCCGGTGTTGGAGAACAACCAGCCGACCTACTCCTACCACGGCTATTCGCTGACCGATTACTACAAGATCGACCCGCGCTTCGGCAGCAACGAGGACTTCCGCAACTACGTTAAGGCCGCCAATGAACGCGGCATCGGCCTGATCCACGACGTGGTGCTGAACCACATCGGCACCGGTCACTGGTGGATGCAGGACATGCCGGCCAAGGACTGGATCAACCACGGCAAGACCTTCAAGCCGACCAACAACCAGCACACCGTCGCCCAGGACATCCACGTGGCGCCGGAAGAGAAGGCGCGCTTCTTCGACGGCTGGTTCGTCGAGACCATGCCGGACCTGAACCAGCGCAACAAGCTGGTGGCGCGCTACCTGATCCAGAACACACTGTGGTGGATCGAGTACGCGAACCTGGCAGGCATCCGCGAGGACACCTATTCCTACTCCGACCCGGCCTTCCTCAACGAGTGGAACCGCGCCGTGTTCGACGAATACCCGAACCTGAACATCGTCGGTGAGGAGATGGATGCGCGGCCGCACATGGTCGCCTACTGGCAGAAGGGCGTGGTCAACCGCGACGGCTACAAGTCCGAACTGCCGACCGTGATGGACTTCCCGCTGAGCGACACGGCGCCCCTGGCCCTCACCGCGCCGGAGTCCAGCGGCCAGGGCCTGATCCGGATCTACGAGATCCTGGCGGCCGACTACCTGTACGCCGATCCGATGAAGCTGATGGTCTTCCCGGACAACCACGACCGCCCGCGCATCCTGGCGCAAGTCGACAACAACATAGATCTGGCCAAGACCAATCTGATCCTGATGGCGACCACGCGCGGCATCCCGCAAATGTTCTACGGCACCGAGATCCTGATCGGCAGTCCCAAGCAGCGCGAGGACGGCGTGCTGCGCGCCGACATGCCGGGCGGCTGGGCGGGCGATACGACCAATGCCTTCACCGGCGCGAACCTGTCCCCCAGCCAGCGCGACATGCAGCAGCTGGTGCGCACTCTGTTCAACTGGCGCAAGACCAGCTCCGCCGTCAAGCACGGCAAGCTGACCCATTACCTGCCCGCCGACGGGACCTATGTCTACTTCCGCCACGACGGCAAGCAGACGGTGATGGTGGTGCTGAACAAAAACGCGGGACCAACCCAGCTCGACCTGAAGCGTTTCGCCGGCGTGATCGGCAAGGCGCGCCAGGCGCGCAACGTCCTGACCGGCGCCAGCGTGGACCTCAACGCGCCGCTGGCCCTGCCGCCCATGACCTCGGCGGTCATCGAATGGTAGACGTGCTGGTGGCGGGCGGCGTAGGCATCGACACCATCGTGCGCGTGCCGTCGCTGCCGCTGGCGATGGCCGACTCGATCCACGTGCCGCCCGTGATGGATTACGTGGCGCATACCGGCAACGGCGTGGCCCTGGGCTTGCTGGCCCTCGGCCACCGCCCCCTGCTGATCGACTTCATCGGCGAGGATCCCCAGGCGGAGCTGATCCTGGCCCGCTACCGCGAGCGCGGCCTGGAATTCGATTACCTGGTCCACGAGAGCGGCACCCGGCGCAGCGTCAACCTGGTGGGCCCGGACGGACGCCGCCTGTCGCTGTACGACGGCCGCCATCCGGACACGCTGCGCATGCCGCGCGCGTTCTACCTGCCGCGCATGCGCGAGGCGGAGCACGTCCACCTGAGCATCGTGCCCTGGGCGCGCGAACTTTATGACGATGCCCAGGCGCTCGGCCTGCCGGTATCGACCGACCTGCACGACTGGGACGGCTGCAATCCCTATTACCACGACTTCGCCTACCGGTCCGACCTGGTCTTCCTCAGCAGCGCCGTACTGGGCGCGGGCGTGTTCGAGGTGATGCGCGCCATTCTCCGGCAGGGGAGGGCGCAGGTGGTGGTGGCCACGGCCGGCGCGGACGGCAGCTATGTGCTGGAACGCGGGAGCGAAGAGGTGCGCCATACGGCGGCCGCCCGGCTCGACCTGCCGGTCGTGGACAGCAACGGCGCGGGCGACGCTTTTTCGTCCGCCTTCCTGCACGCCTGGCGCGCCGGCCAGCCGGTGGACGCCTGCATGCGGGCCGGCGCCATCAGCGGGGCCTTTGCCTGCGCCTTCCACGGAACGGCCGAGCGGAGCCTGAGCAGGGACGAACTGGACGGCTATCTGGCAAACGGCTGACGGACTGCGCGATCTGTCCTATCATGACGGATTGCCATTTATTCAAATCAGGAGACGTCTTTGCAAGCCAAGCCTTCGCCGTCGCACGCCCTGCTGCTCGCCAGTATGATAGCGGTAACTAGCGTCCACGCCGCCCCGCAATCCCTCAGTGGCCGAACTGTCTTCGACAACAACTGCGCCAGCTGCCACAGCGTCGACGCCAACCTGTCCTCGCGCGCCGGTCCGGGCCTGTTCGGCCTCGTCGGACGCAAGGCGGCGGCCGTCCCCGGCTATAACTACTCGGCCGCATTGAGCAAGGCCGGCGCCGCCGGCAAGACCTGGACCCGCGAGGAGCTGGACGTCTTCCTGCTCGATCCGGGCAAGGCGGTGCCGGGCACCACGATGCCGGTCGGCGTGCCGGACAAGCAGGCCCGCGCCGCGCTGATCGACTACCTGGCGAGCCTGCAGGGAGCGGTGACCGCCGCAGCCGCACCGGCAGCCGCCGCGCCGGCCGAACGCGACGGCGCCTGGGACGAGAACCAGCCCGGCAAGATCCACCACATCAAAGTCAGCGACCTGGCCAAGCCATTCGCCACCGCGAGCGCCGGCAACGGCCCGCGCGTCGAAGCGCGTCCGAACGGCTCCATGCCCGTCGTTCCGAGCGGCTTCACGGTCGGCGTGTTCGCCAGCGACGCCGACAAGCCGCGCCTGCCGCTGCGCGCTCCGAACGGCGACATCTTCCTGGCCGCCACCGCCAAGGGCGAGATCAAGGTGCTGCGGTCGAAGAAGGGCGACAAGGCGGATACGTCCGAGGTGTTCGCCAGCGGCCTGTCGCGCCCCTACGGCATGGCCCTCTACCCATCGGGCGCCAACCCGCAATACTTGTACGTCGCCAACGTCAACTCGATCGTCCGCATCCCTTACCGCAACGGCGACCTGAAGGCGCGCGGCGAGCCCGAAGTCGTGGTGCCGCACCTGAGCGACACGAGCGGCGGCCATACCACCCGCACCTTGGCCTTCTCGAAGGATGGCAAGACCCTGCTGCTATCGATCGGCTCGGCGACCAACATCGCCACCGAGATCGGCGCCACGCCGCCGGAACCGCTGCCGCAATGGGAAGCCAAGCATGGCGTCGGCGGCGCCTGGGGCGTGGAAACCGACCGCGCCACCGTGATGGCTTTCGATCTGGACGGCCGCAACCGCCGCACCTACGCCACCGGTCTGCGCAACTGCGTCGGCATGCTGGTCTATCCGTCCACGGGCGATTTGATGTGCAACGTCAACGAGCGCGACGCGCTGGGCGACAACCTGCCGCCGGACTACGTCACGCGCGTGAAGCAGGGCGGCTTCTACGGCTGGCCGTGGTACTACATCGGCGACCACGAAGACCCGCGCCTGGCGGGCCAGCGTCCCGACCTGAAGGGCAAGGCCATCGCGCCGGACGTGCTGCTGCAGGCGCACTCCGCGCCGCTGGGCATGGCGGTCTATCACGCGCCGAAAGGCGCGAAGAACGCCTTCCCGAAGGAATATGAAGGGGATGTGTTCGTGGCCCTGCACGGCTCGTGGAACCGCGGCGTGCGCACCGGCTACAAGGTGGTGCGGGTGTTCATGAAGAACGGCGTACCCACCGGGCAGTACCAGGACTTCATGACGGGCATGGTGCTGAGCGACCGCGACGTGTGGGGTCGACCGGCCGGCGTGGAAGTGGCGGCCGATGGCGCGCTGCTGGTGGTCGACGACGCCGGCGGCGTGGTGTGGCGCGTGGCGCCGAAGCGTTGACGCCGCTGAACTGATCATCGTTTCACCGGGTGCTGCAGGTGACCAGCACCGTGCACCCGGCACCCCTCAATGGCGCTCACTCATCATTGACGCGCACCAATCTGCTTCCCTTCCAATCGAATAACAATCTCTGCCGGTCATTGGACTTTCTGATGGGGTGGCAGCGATGGCAATCGACGTGTATCTGCAAATCGACGGTATCAAAGGTGAGTCGAGTGACGACAAGCACCACGACTGGATCGAATGCACCTCAGCCGAATGGGGTGTCTTGCAGCCGAGAAGCGCCACCGCTTCGACGGGCGGTGGCCACACCGCCGAAAGGGTCGTCATGGATGAAGTGACCCTCGTCAAATACGCTGACCTGGCATCTCCCATCCTCATGCAGACCTGCTCGATGGGCAAAACCATCCCAAAAGCGAGACTCGACTTCATGCGCGCCGATGGGCAGGGTGTGCGGATTAAATATTTCGAAGTCGAGTTGGAGAATGTGCTGATCGGGCACGTGCAAGCGGCGATCCAGCCCGGCGACATCCTGGCCGAGAGCATTGGACTGAAGTTCTCCAAGATCAGGTGGAAATACACGCAGCAGAAAATCGGCGGAGGTTCCGGCGGTAATACTGCCGGGGGCTGGGACCTTGCCGCCAACAAAATAGTCTGATCGCCGTGCAGCGCGAGCACAGGAGGGCATCATGAACATGAGTAGCGCCGGAAAACTGAGATTGCAGAATCGCGAGAAGAAAGTCATGGCCTATTACGACGACATGGGGCCGGGCAAGGGTAACTGTACTGTCGGCTACGGTTCTCTGGTCCATAAGAATCCATGCACAGATGAAGAGTTAAAGACGCCCGTAACCCACGAGCTGGTGATGAGCCTTTTTTCCGCCAACCTGAGGGAGGCGGAACGGGCGGTCGAGAGGAATGTGCAGGTATCGCTTACGCAGGCTCAGTTTGATGCACTGGTGAGCTATACCTTCAACCGCGGCCCGACCGGAGCGCGACCGGTCTATAGGCTGATCAACCGTGGAGAGTTGCATGCAGCTGGACAGGAGATGCTCAAGAGTACAGCAGTCAGAGTCCGAAAGAAGGGGAAGTTAGTCTCGATCGTTGCACGTGGTCTGATAGACCGTCGCAACGAGGAGAGTGCGCCTTTCTTGACGGCGCCGACCCAGAAGCAAAGGAACCTTACACCATGAGAATCTTTTGGGTGCGGCTACTCCGGATCTTCCTGCTGCCGCTTTGCCTCGTCGGCTTCGGCTGGGCCAAAGCCGACGAGGCAAATGAAGGCGTTTACGGCAAGTGGCGAGTCATCAAGGATCTGACTCCGGAAGGTTCGATCACTTCAAAGAGCGAGCAGCAGATCCGTGCCGTGATTGGAAAAACAGCTGCGATCGGTCCTGATAAATTTGCGTTCAATGGCAGCGAGTGCCGTCGTCCGGAATATAAGCGTAGTGTCGACGATACCGTTGAGTATTTTTATAGAGAGTGGCGTGTGAGTTCCAGCGACTTCCCCTTGGGTGACAGGGTCACTGTTGTGGATGTCACGTGCGATCACTATCTCATATACCCGATAGACAAGAATCGCCTGATCATCGCGATGGACGGCGTTTTCTTCGAGGCGGTACGGCTTGGCGCTGCGGCTGGCGGCGGCACCGCATCGGCCATGCGAGCCAAAGCGGACAGCGGTGTGAATGCCGATATCTTCGGCGCCTGGACTATCGATGGGGTGACGTGGGAAAAGGGACGTGTACTGACTCAGAAACAGGCGAAGATGCTGATGGGGATGCCGGTGTATATCGATGCCGGCAGATTCGTCTACTACGAGCACGTCTGCGACCGGCCATCCTACAAGCGAAGCCAGGAGACAAAGAGCGCGTATTTCCGCGGCGACTGGCGGAGCGACTTTGCGAGACTACCGTTGCCCGACAAGCTGACTGCCGTCGCAACGGAATGTGGGACCATCTATCCGGTCAGCCGGAAGCGCATCCTTATCGAAGATAACAATGGCCTGTTCTTTTCTGCTGTACCGCTACAGGGGAACGAAGCCAGGTGATATCGACAAAAGGAAGACGGTCCGCCGTGCGTCAGAACTGCCGCGAGTAGCCCAGCGAGACCGCTCCGAAGCGCTTGCGTTCGTAGCGGATCTCCGGCGGCCCGCCCGCTTCCGGGGTCGGCAGCTTAAGCAGCGTGTACTGCAAGGACACGCTGGCCTGCTCCGATACCCTGTACCCCAGCCCCGCGCGCACTTGCCAGGCGAAGCCGCTCTTCGAGGCCGGTCCGAAGCAGTCGCAATTGGCGCCCAGCCCCAGGCGCGGCAGCTTGATCCTGCCCCAGCCAATGCCGGCGCCGAAGAAGCTGTCGATCGAATCGCTCAGCCGGTCGGTGCGGTAGGCATTGGCGAACAGCACCTGGTAGCGCCCGCGCGCATCCTTCGGCTCGCTCACCGCGCCCAGGCTCAGGCGCTCCACCTTGAACAGTCCCTGTTCGACCTCCAGCTCGTAGCGCGCATGCTCCGACTGGCGGCCGACCATCAGGCCGCCGTGCAGGCCGCGCTTCAGGTCCGCGTGGCCGTCGAAGGGCGTGCCGGAACCGAAGTCGATCCGCGCATTCATCTCGTCCAGCGTGTTCGCGCCCGCGTGCACGCCCCAGTACTTCACCGGCTCGGCCGCATTGGCCTGCACGGAGACCAGCGCAAGTAGGGAGACCACCGGCGCCAGGCCTGCAAGTTTCAAGTTGCTCATCCGTCCTCCTTAGATACCGAAACCGGTGCCGAACATCGCGTTCAGGTCCGCGGCAGTGGCCGCGGTGCCGTGGGCGACACCGACCAGCTGGATTTGCTGGAAGTAATTTTGTTCGACCGCGTCGATGAAGCCGGCCGCGCTGGTCGACTGGTAGGTCGCCGCCAGCTGCTGGACCAGGGCCTGCACCGAGGCGTTGTCGTGGTTGGCGATCAGGTAGCCTTCCGCGTCGAACGTGAAGGCATTATCCATGGTGGCGCTGAACACCGCGCCACGGTTGGCGTAGCCCTTGGCGCCCAGGCCCAGCTGGGCCGCCTGGGCCACGGTCGCCAGCTCGGTGCGGCCCAAGGCGTCCTGGTACAGGTTCACGTTGACCCCAAGGCCGCTGTTGGCGCCCAGGACCGTGAAGCCCGGCGAGCCCTTGACCAGCTCGTAGCAGGCGTAGGGCATGGCGCCGCCGTCGATGGCGAAGGTGGTGTCCTGGGTGAAGGGCTGGTAATAGGCCGACGCGTGCTTGCCGCTCGGCGCTCCGACCATGGAATCGAAGACCACGCCCTGGAACACGTTGCCGGTGCCGCTGGCGTGGCTCATGGCGTCCTTGACGTCGCCGGTGTAATACAGCTCGCCGTTTGCCATGCGCACGCTGTACACCTGGTCCGGCAAGGTCTTGTCGAAGGACAGCAGGCCCGGGTCGACGATGACGCCGTTGACGATGCCGTCCTCGTCGCCGCGCGCGCCGTCGGTCAGGGTGATCACAATGCGGTCCACGCGACCGTCGTTGTTCAGGTCCACCAGGGTGGCGCCGTCGTCGAAGGTGGCCAGATCCTGGTCGTCCAGGAAGCTGTACCAGGCGCCGCTGGCCTTGTCGAACTTGAGGAAGTCGTTCGAGGCCACGCCCGTCTGGCCCAGTTCGATCACCACGCGGGTCTGCAGGCCGGCGCGGTTCGGGGCGAGATCGGGCAGGCCGGCCACGCCTTCGGCGGCGGTGACGGTAAAGTTGAACACCGGCGAGGCCGCGCGCTGCTCCTGCGGCAGCGCGGCCGGCAAGTCGGTCAGGCTCAGGTCGCGCAACTGGGCGCCGCTGGTGAGCTGGACGGCGTCCAGTTCGCCGCTCACCGAGCCGGCGATCACGGCGCCGAAGGAGGACAGCGGAGCGTTGACGCCCTTGGCGAAGTCGGCCAGCGATCCCAGGGGCAGCAGGGCGACGCCGTTCTGTTGCCAGTCGAGCACACCGTCCTTGTTGTAGTCGCCGTTGTAGGCGGCCAGTTCGACCGAGGGCATGACGCCGTCGCGGTCGGTGACGATGGTCACGCTCACCGGCGCCGAGCCGACCACCTGGCCGCTGGCGTCCATGATCTGCACGGTATATGTATACACGCCGTCATCCAGGGCGCCCGGGGCCACGTTGATCTTGCCGGCGGCGATGTCGGCGGCGGTGACGGCGCTGGTGCCGACCACGGCGCCGTTCGGCGCCAGCAGGCGCACGCTGCCGCCCGCGGTGAGCAGCTGGCCGGCGGCGACGCTGAACTCAGGGGTGCGCATGCTGGTGACGGCGTCGGTGTTGCTGGCGCCGTCGTCGGTGTCTGGATCCAGGCCGGTCTGCAGGGCCGGGGGCTGCACCACTGGAGGCTGTACGACCGGAGGCTGCACCACCGGCGGCAGGGAGTCGTTGTCCACCACGGTGCCGGTCGCATGCACGCCGTTGACGGACAGCAGCGCGCTTTCCGAGGATTCGACCAGGCTGTCGTCCACGGTCGCCAGGGTGGCCGTGAAGCCGGCCACACCGGCCGGGATCACCACGATGCCGGTCGCCGGATCGCCATTCTTCCAGCTCACGCCGTTGCTGAAGACCAGCGCGCCCAGGTCGCTGGCGGACGCGGTGCCGCCCAGCACCAGGCTGAACTCGGCCGGCGCCACCGCCGCGCCGTTGAGCGTGACGGTATACAGCAGGGTGGCGCCCTCGGTCACCACGGAATCGAAGGGGTTCTGGCCCAGGTTGGCGGCATCTTCGGCCACCACCGAGACCACGTTCAGGCTGTCGTTGTCGGCGATGGTGCCGCTTGCGGCCACGCCGCCGATGCTCATGATGGCGCTTTCGGTGGCTTCGATCAGGGCGTCGTCCACGGTCGGCAGGGTGGCGGTGAAGCCGATCACGCCCGGCGGCACCACGATGATGCCGCTCGCCGGGTTGCCGTTCTTCCAGGCCACGCCGGCGCTGAAGACGATCTGGCCCAGGTCGGCGTTTGATGCGCTGCCGCCCAGACTCAGGGTGAACTCGGTGGGCGCCGGGCTGGCGCTGTTGAGGCGCGCGGTGAACAGCAGGGCCGTGCCTTCGACCACGCTGCTGTCGACCGGGGTGGCGCCGAGGTGGGCGCTGTCCTCGGCCACCAGGCTGGCGATGCTCTGGCTGTCGTTGTCGGTGACGGTGCCGGAGGCCATGACACCGCCGACGGTGAGGGCCAGCGATTCGGTGAGCTCGATCTCGGCGTCGTCGAAGACGCCCACGGTCACCTTGAAGCTGCCCACGCCGGACGGCACCACCACGATGCCGCTGAGCGGATCGTTGTTTTTCCAGGTCACGCCGTCGCTGAACACGATGCCGGCCAGCTCGGAAGCAGCCAGGGTGCCGCCGACCGCGAGCGTGAACTCGGTGGCGGCGATGGTGGCGGTGTTCAGGTGCACGCTGTAGCGCAGGATGCCGCCCTCGACGATGCTCGAATCGGCCGGCGACAGGCCGACGTTGCCAGCGTCTTCCGCGATCACGGTGGCCACGTTCACGGCGTCGTTGTCGGTGATGGTGCCGGTGGCCTGCACTCCGCCCACGGTCAGGACCAGGGATTCGTTCGCCTCGACGGCGCTGTCGTCCACGGTCGCTACCAGGATGCGGAAGCTGCCGATACCGGCCGGGACCACCAGCAGGCCGGTGCCCGGATCGCCATTCTTCCAGGCGACGCCGTCGCTGAAGCTGATGGCGCCCAGGTCGGTGGCGTCGGCGCTGCCGCCCAGCGCCAGGCTGAGTTCCAGCGGGTAGGGGCCGGCGGCGCTCAGGGTGACGGTGTACTGCAGGGCCGCGCCTTCGATGACGGCGCTGTCCAGCGGAATGGCGCCGGCATTGGCCGCGTCCTCGGCCAGCACCGCGCTCACGCCGATGCTGTCGTTATCGGTGATGGTGCCGGTGGCGGCCACGCCGCCCACGTTCAGCACCAGGCTTTCCGCGTTTTCGACCTCGCTGTCGTCAAGGGTCGGCACCAGAATGGTGAAACCGGCCACGCCGGCCGGGACCACGACGATGCCGCTCGCCAGATTATTGTTCTTCCAGGCCACGTTATTGCTGAACACGAAGCTGCCGACGTCCAGTGCGCCGGCGCTGCCGCCCACCGTCAGCGCATGTTCCACCGGGGTGGGGCTGGCGCCGTTGAGCGCCACCGTGACCAGCAGGCTGGCGCCTTCGACCACGCTGGCATCGACCGGGGAGGCGCCGCTGTGCAGGGCGTCCTCGGCGATCGCCGTGGTGACGCCCTGGCTGTCGTTGTCGGTGACGGTGCCGGTGGCGGCCACGCCGCCGACGGTGACGACCACCGTCTCGGCGTTCTCGATCTCGCTGTCGTCATGGGTGGCGAGCGTGATCCGGAAGCTGCCGACGCCGGCCGGCACCACCACGATGCCGGTGGCCGGGTCGCCATTCTTCCACGCGACGCCGTTGCTGAAGCCGATCGCGCCGCGGTCGCTTGCGCCCGCCGTGCCGCCGATCAGCAGGGTGTGCTCGCCGCCGCTGCCGTTCAGGGTGACCGTGTATACCAGGGAGCCGCCCTCGACCACGCTGCTGTCGGCCGGGTTGGCGCCGCTGTTCAGGGCGTCTTCCGCCAGTACGCGGGCGACCGTGGCGCCAGGGGCGCCGTCGTTGTCGTTGATGATCACCACGCCGGTGTTGTCGGTGATCGCCGCCAGGCGGCTGTCGCTCAGCACCACGGTGGCGGTGCGCGCGCCGTCGGCGACGGCGTTGTCGATCAGGGACACCGCAATCTGCTTGCTGGTTTCGCCCGGCGCGAACGTCAGCGTGCCGCTGGCCGCCGCGTAGTCGGTGCCGGCGGTGGCGCTGCCGTTCTCGGTGCTGTACCTGACCGTGATGGTGTCGGTGCTGGTCTTGTTGAGCGTGACGGTGACGTAGGCCGTGCCGTCGGCCTCGTTGACCACCGCGTCGCCCACGCTCAGCTGGGGCTGGGCCGCCAGGTAGGTGTTGAGCGCGGCCAGCAGGCCGGAGGTCGCGGCGTTGCCGGTGACCTTGCCGTCGTTGCTGATGGCCAGGGCCTGGCCGTTGAAGGTCATGCCGATGAAGGTATGCGGGTCGCCGTTGGCTTCCGTGTTCGGGTCGATCGTGTAGGTGCCGCTGTTGGTGGCCAGCACGCGGTTTGTGTTCCCGGTCGCGTAGAACACGATGGTGCTCACTGCGCCGCTGGGCGCGCGCCAGTTGATCACGCCGTCGATCCGGTGCTGGACGCCCGCCGCGTCCGTGATCAGGAGCGTGCCCGATAGGTCGTTGCCCTGGCTGCCGCCGAACTGCCCGGTGGTGGTCGCCTGCTGGAACTGGAAGTTGGACCAGCCCAGCGCGGTCAGGTAGGACGACGCGGACGACTCATTGTTTTTTGTCGCGTTACCGACAAAACCATTGGAAAACGAAACGGAAACGATGGACGTAGCCAAGGCAGGCCTCTGCAGGAAGGTGGTCTAAAAGGGAAGGGAGCGGCGAGGCGGGACGGCGGGCTCGCGGTACGGACGGCGGCAGGGATGAGGCCGCTTGGGGAGTGTAGCGGCTTGTCCTGCCAGCCGCCATGGGATTGATGAACTTTCCCTGCGGCGGACAGATGTGACGGCCGGTCTGTGGCTGGCTGACGACAAGCGGTGCTGCACCTGCTTGCCGATGCGGCAAGGCCCGTCGCCATGCTCGCGCCACCCGGACGGCGGAAACCTTATGATCCCTACAAGCCTGCGGCTTCCCGCAAACCCAGGAGAGGGCATGACCGACCGCTTTGCACTGCACTACCTGCCCGAGGCATTTTCCGTCGCCGGGCAAAAGCTGATGGGCCGGCAGGCGGCCGGCGTCGGGCTGCTGCGCGCGGTCGCGCAGGCGGACAGCCTGGCCGAAGTCGGCTGCTTCGCCGCCGGGAGGCCCTATGCGGACGCCTTCGACGCGGCGCTGCGCGCGGACGGTTACCGGGGCCTGACGCGCTGGATCGCGCCGTCCGCGCCCGAGGAGCTGGCGCATTTCGGCTGCCTCTACCACCCCGGCCCCGGCATCGAGCGCCTGGCCTGGCGGCGCCTGCAGGCGGGCGAGCGCCAGTACAGCCTGTGCGGCGTCGCCCACACCACCGCCAGCCACGACATGATGAGCATGGTGGCCGACCTGCTGGTGGCGCCGGTGCGCGCCTGGGACGCCATCGTCTGCACCTCGCGCGTGGTGCGCGACAGCGTGCGCGTGCTGATCGAGGAGCAGGCCGCTTATCTGGCCGCGCGCTTGGGCGCGACCCGCTTCGAGCTGCCGCAGCTGCCTTTGATTCCGCTGGGCGTGCACTGCGCCGAGCTGCAGGCCGGCGAGGCGCAGCGGGTGGACGCCCGCGCCCGCCTCGGCATCGGGCCGGACGAAGTCGCGGTGCTGTTCCTGGGGCGGCTGTCGCTGCACGCCAAGTCCCATCCCCAGCAGATGTTCGCGGCGCTCGAGCGCGCGGACAAGGGCGGGAAGAAGGTGCACCTGATCCTGTGCGGCTGGTTCGCCAGCGAAGCGATCGGGACGGCCTTCCGCGAAGCGGCGGCGCTGCTCTGTCCTTCAATCCGGCTGGTCGAGCTGGACGGGCGGGATGCGGAGCGCAAGCGCGACGCCTGGGCCGCCGCCGACATCTTCACCTCGCTCTCGGACAACATCCAGGAAACCTTCGGCCTGACGCCGGCCGAGGCCATGGCGGCCGGGCTGCCCTGCGTGGTGTCGGACTGGAACGGCTACCGCGACACGGTGCGCGACGGCGTCGACGGCTACCGCATCCCGGCCATCATGCCCGGGCCCGGCGCGGGCGGCGACCTGGCGATGCGCTACGACGACGGGGTGGACAGCTTCGACATGTACTGCGGCCACACCAGCCAGGCGGTGGCGGTGGACGGCGCCGGCCTGGCCCAGGCCTACGGCAGCTTGATCCGCGATGAAGGGCTGCGCCGCCGCATGGGCGAGAGCGGGCGCGCGCGGGCCAGGCAGGAGTTCGACTGGAGCGCCATCCTGGTGCGCTACTGCGAGCTGTTCGACGAGCTGGCGGAGCGGCGCCGCGCCGATCCCTTGCTCACGCCGCCGCTGCCGGACCATGCGCCGGACCGGCCGGATCCTTTCCGTCTGTTCGCCAATTACCCGACGCGCTTGCTGACGGCGGCCTCGCTGGTGGAATTGAAGCCGGATGCCTCGCTGGCGCTGGTGCGCGCCTACCGCGAGCTGGCGATCAACCGCTTCGCGGCGTCGTCGCTGCCGACCCTGGAAGAGTTCGGGCTGATCTTCGGCGCCATCGGGCCGCGGCCGATGCAGGTCGAGGAGCTGATCGATACGCTGGGGCGCTGGGATCGTCCGACCTTGCTGCGCGGCCTGGCGTGGCTGTGCAAGATGGACATGCTGCGGATTACGGAGGGGTAGCCTAAAAACCGTCGCCCCGGCGAAGGCCGGGGCCCAAGTTGGCGTGAGCAGTGTGGACGCTAAACTTAGGTTCCGGCCTTCGCCGGAACGACGTTCATATACTGTGGCTTACGCAAGCTGAGTCGCACCCTTACGGCTGCTCGCCGCATCGACGCTGTACGCACCCGCACCGAAAGCCACCACCTGCAGCAAACCACCAGCCATCGCGATGTTCTTCATCAGATGGATCAGCTGGTTCTGGTCACCCACCGCGCTGTGGAACACCAGGCCCGTCACCACCGAGAACGCCGCCAGCAGCGCGGCCACCAGGCGCGTCTTGATGCCGAGCGCCAGCATCGCGCCGCCACCCACTTCGATGACTACCGCCGCCACCAGGCCGAGCGTGGCGAAGGGCAGGCCCGCCGACTCGATGTAGCCGATGGTCCCGGCCGGCGCGAGCGCCTTGCCGACGCCGCTGACGAGGAAGATGGCGGCCATCAGGATGCGGCCGATGGTCGGGATGGCGGACTGGTTGGCGCTGTTGTTCAGGGTGGTGTTCATGATCGTTCCTTTCGTGTCTGTCGTTGAGTGTTCGCTGGTTCGAGCACCCGTTCGTGGAGTGCATGGATCCCATCTTAGGCAGAGGAGACCGATCCAGGAAGCCTATATAATTCGATGACTTGTATCGATGGGGACGATAGATGCTCGACGGGATGTCCATGGACCAGCTGCGCACGTTTATCGCCGCAGCCGACGAAGGCAGCTTCTCCGCCGCGGGCCGCAAGCTGCGCCGCGCGCAATCGGTGGTGAGCCACACGCTCGCCAATCTCGAACTGCAGGTGGGCTTCGCGCTGTTCGATCGCAGCGGCCGCTATCCGCAATTGACGGAAGCGGGCCGCGCGCTGCTCGAAGAAGCGCGCCATGCGGCCGACGGCATGGATGCGTTCAAGGCCAGGGCGCGCACGCTCGCGCAGGGACTCGAGGCCGAACTCGCGGTCGCGGTCGACGTCATGTTCCCCATCGAGACGCTCACCGCCGCCGTGAAGGACTTCCACGATCGCTTTCCCACCACGCCGCTGCGCCTGTATGTCGAAGCGCTCGGCGCGGTGGTGCAGCCGCTGCTCGACGGCCGCTGCCGTATCGCGGTGATCGGTTCGCTGCCCGAGGTGCCGACCGAGTGCGCATCCGAATACCTGCTCGCGGTGCCTTCGGTCGTGGTCGCGGCGCCCGGTCATCCGCTCGCCGCGGCCAGGCGCAAGGTGCTGCGCGCCGAGGCCGCGAAACACGTGCAGCTCGTGCTCACCGATCGCTCGACACTGACCGAGGGGCGCAACTACGGGGTGCTGTCGCCGCAGGTATGGCGGCTCGCGGATCTCGGCGCCAAGCATGCCTTCCTGCGCGCCGGCATGGGATGGGGATCGATGCCGCTGCACATGGTCGAGGGCGATCTCGCGCGCGGCGCGCTGGTGCGCATCGAGCTCGAAGTCCATCCGCTGCTCGGCGCAGGCTTCTCGATGCACGCAATCTATTTGAAGGACCAGCCGCCGGGACCTGCGGGCCGCTGGTTCGTCGAGCGTTTGAAAAGCGAATCGATGTGACTGCGATTTTTTTGTGTGCGTGATCTCACATCTGGTCGCGCATCGATGCGAATCGCAGCGATTTTTTGCGGTCTATCGGTTGCGAACTCACAAAGTTTTCGTGTACTTTACGTGATTGAATTTGTCAAAACGAGAACATGTGTTATTGTCGCGGGCATCCGCACACATAATCGATCAATAATAGGACGCTGATCCACTCGGTATGCACGTAAGCGAAGCGAAAAGAACAAGCCGCACTGCCTGACCTTCAGTTCAGGCAAGGCGGCTTTTTCTTTTCGCGCCCGCAAGGGTAGCGATGTGAAACGCAAATGGACGGTGACCTGTCGACGTTGGCTGAAGTGCTGCAACGATGAGGAGTTGCAGCAGTTCAGCCGGTGCCGGATTCATTGGCGTAAATCGTTTTGGTTTGGGCCGATGAATAATTCGCCGGGACATGGAAGTGACCTGGCGGGTTTCAACCTCGAGCGTAATTTTCATCGCAGATGAAGGAGAAAAAAAATGGCAACCGCTAAGAAACCAGCAGCAAAGGCAGCAGCAAAGAGCGCGCCTTCGTCGTCGACGAAGGCGAGCGCGAAGACCGCAGCAGAGAAACCGGCAGCTAAGAAAGCCACCGCTACCAAGGCAGCGGCTAAACCGGCAGCGAAGTCGGCAGCTAAACCGGCAGCCAAGCCGGCAGCCAAGAAAGCTGCAGCAACCAAGACCGCCGCCAAGTCGACCGCCACCAAGGCAGCCGCAAAACCGGCAGCAAAGAAAACCGCTGCAAAATCGGCAGCCAAGCCGGTAGCGAAGAAAGCGACCGCAACCAAAGCTGCTGCAAAACCGGCAGCGAAAAAAGCGACCGCTACCAAAGCAGCCGCAAAACCTGCAGCAAAGAAAGCCGCAGCAAAACCGGCGGCAAAGAAAACCGCGACCAAAGCCGCAGCAAAACCGGTAGCGAAGAAAGCGACCGCCACCAAAGCAGCCGCTAAACCGGCAGCCAAGAAAGCGACCGCGACCAAAGCCGCCGCCAAGCCGGCAGCAAAGAAAGCCGCCGCCAAGCCAGCAGCTAAAAAGGCCGCTGCCAAGCCGGCAGCTAAAAAAGCCGCAGCAAAGCCGGCAGCTAAAAAGGCAGCCGCCAAGCCGGCAGCCAAAAAGGCCAGCGCTGCAAAGTCGGCAGTAAAGCCGGCAGCTAAAAAAGCCGCCGCGAAACCGGCTGCTAAAAAAGCCGCAGCAAAACCGGCAGCGAAGAAAGCGACCGCAACCAAGGCAGCAGCTAAGCCGGCAGCAAAAAAAGCGACCGCGACCAAAGCCGCCGCCAAGCCGGCAGCCAAGAAAGCCGCCGCCAAACCGGCAGCTAAGAAGGCGACCGCTACCAAGGCAGCTGCTAAACCGGCAGCCAAGAAAGCAACCGCTACCAAAGCAGCTGCTAAACCGGCCGCCAAGAAAGCTGCTGCTCCGGCCAAGGCCGCTGCCACCAAGACCGCTGCCGCCAAGCCTGCCGCGACCAAGACTGCTGCCGCCAAGCCTGCTGCCACCAAGACCGCAGCCAAGCCTGCAGCCAAGCCGGCCGCCAAGAAAGCTGAAGCCAAGCCGGAAGTGAAGGCCGAAGCCAAGCCGGAAACCAAGGCCGAGACCAAAGCCGACGGCAAGGCGGAAGCCAAGCCGGAAGCCAAGGCCGAGAACAAGGCTGACGGCAAGGCGGAAGCCAAGCCGGCATCGACCGCGCCGGCCGCGAAGACCGTGCTGGCTCCGGCCGCATGGCCTTTCCCGACCAGCAGCCGTCCGTAAGGCCGGCAGGCATGAGGCGCGTGGCAGCCAGGCTGTTCCGCGCGTCATAGCCAGTCCTGCCTGGTTCAGGCAAAATACCGCTGTGTGATCGTTCGCACAGCGGTTTTTTTTTGAGGAGTGTTTGTGCTGTCTATTCTTCAGTTTCTCGTCGATACCGCCGCCGGTCTGCTCGGCGGACTGCTGCTGCTGCGTTTCTGGATGCAGGCAATTCGCGTGCGTCCGCCGATGCAGATCGGCCAGTTCACCTTCACCCTGACGGATTGGCTGGTATTGCCGCTGCGGCGCCTGGTGCCGGGAATGGGCGGCTATGACTGGGCCAGCCTGATCGGGGCTTTCCTGATGGTGCTGATCGCGAGCTCGGTGATGCTGCTGGCCGGTGCGACGGGCGAGATGGTGCTGCTGGGGGCGCTCTACCGCTTCCTGAACTGGATCCTGTACGGCTTCATGGCGCTCCTGATCATCGATGCGATCTTCAGCTGGGTGAATCCGAATGCGCCGCTGGCGCCCTTCGTGCACGCGCTGAATACGCCGATTTTGCGGCCGATCCGGCGTGTGGTGCCGCCGATTGGGGGGATTGATCTGTCGGTGCTGGTGGCGCTGGTGCTTATCCAGATCATTCAGTTCATTTTGCGCCAGGTGTTCATGTGATTGCTGAGCTGCGCTGAGAGTGGCGTGGCTCTAGAACGAACTTGGGTTCCCGCGAAGGCGGGAACCCAAGTTTTATGTGCTTAGTGTTGACGCGTGTAACGCGTCCTAACGATCAGCGGAAGGTGTACCCAAACGCCGCTTCAAACCGCTGATCGAACTCTTCCTTCGTAAAGCTGTGGTTCTGCGCCCCCTGGCGCGCGATCTTGATCGAACCCAGCAGGCTGGCGATACGCCCGCTGGTCGGCCAGTCCAGCCCATTGACGATCCCGTACAGCAGGCCCGCGCGGTATGCGTCGCCGCAGCCGGTCGGATCCAGCACCTCGGCCGCCGGCACCGCCGGGATGCGGTGGTGCTCGCCGCCCGCGTAGATGTCCGAACCTTCGCCGCCGCGCGTGACGATCAGGGCTTCCAGGCGCCCCGCGATATCCGCCAGGGTCAGGCCGGTACGGTCCATCACCATCTCGAATTCGTAGTCGTTGCACGCCAGGTAGCTGGCCTGGTCGATGAAGCGGATCAGCTCCTCGCCCGAGAACATCGGCAGCTGCTGGCCCGGATCGAACATGACGGGCACGCCCAGCTCGGCGCAGTCCCTGGCGTGCTTGATCATGCCGTCGCGGCCGTCCGGCGAGATGATCGCCACGCGCAGCGGGCCTTGCTCGGCCACGCTGTTCTCGTGCGAGAACTGCATTGCACCCGGGTGGAAGGCGTTGATCTGGTTGTTGTCCTGGTCGGCGGTCACGAAGCACTGCGCGGTGTAGGCATCGGCGATGGTGCGGATGCCGCGGGTGGCGATGCCCTGCTTGCCCAGGCGCTCGAGGTAGTCGCCGCCATCCTGGCCGATGGTGCCCATGATCAGCGGATCGCCGCCCAGCAGCTTGAGGTTGTAGGCGATGTTGACCGAGCAGCCACCATATTCGGTGCGCAGGGTCGGCACCAGGAAGGAAACGTTCACGCGGTGCAGCTGGTCGGCCAGCAGGGTCTCGGCGAAACGGCCGTGGTACTGCATGATCTTGTCGAACGCGATCGATCCGCAGATCAGGGCGGTGTGAGTCATGGTGTGAAAACTTTCAGGGGTAGAAAACGGCGATATGGTAGCCGGACGGCTCCAGGCCCTCCAGCCGGAAGTGGAGCCTCACCGGCTGCTCGGCGCGGGCGGCGATGCCGGAGCTGGCCGGCACGCTTTGCGGCAGATAATCGCGCGGGCCGAACACGCGCCGCACCAGCGGCTTGTCGTCCGCGTCGGACAGGGTCAGCTCGATGCTCGGCCAGGCCTGCACCAGCGCGCCTTCGTTGCGCAGCAGGGTGGTGTAGCTGTAGGCGTTGCCGCCCAGGGTGGTCAGTTCGCCCGTCTCGATGACGAGCTTCTCGATGTTGGCCGGCAGCCCGACCTGACAGCCCAGCACGCCGCACAGCGAGGTAAGGGCAGGGCGCATGCCCGGATAGCGGGCCGCCAGCGTGTCGCGGAAGGAATAGGCCGCCTGCGTGGCCAGCGCCAGCAGCAGGAGCACGCTGCCCACGGCCAGGGCGATGCGCACGGCCTTGCCGGACTGTTCGCGCTGGCGGCTGCGGCGCACGAACTCCGGCTCGTCGGATTCCGGCACGCGCAGTTTTGGCGGCTCGATCTTGGTCGGCGTGAGCTTGGAGCGGCGCGCGCGCGACTCGGCGGCGCGGGCGCGCGGGGTCTTGGGCGGCGGAGGCGGCGGCTGGAACGGCGCCTGGCCGCCGGAGGATTCGCGCAGCAGCAGGGGAGGCGCGTCTTCCGCGACGGCTCGGCGCGACGGCTTCGGCGCTTCCACGGATTCGTCGTGGACGTCGGGCGGCGGCGCGGCCACCAGTTCCTCGTCGACCGGCAGGTCGAGCACCGCCGTGTCGCCGCCGTCGGCCTCGGCAGCCGCCTGCGCAGCTACTGGCGCCGCAACGGAGGTCTCAACCGGGGCCGGCTCGGATGCCGGAGTTTCGGGCGTCTCGGGAATGATCGGCTCCGCCGGCCGTTCGGGTTCTTCCGCCGGCGTTTCGGCAGGCGGGGTTTCGCGTTCCGGCTCCGGTGGAGCATCTTCGACGTGATGCGCAATGTGATGCGCCTGCTCTTCCGCGCTCACCTTCGGAATGATGCCGAAGGGCGAGAAGGTGCGGTCGAATTCGAGGGTGTAGATGGGAACGCCATCCTCGTCCCGGGCCTCGACGGGCGCGGGCTGCTCGTCGGCTTCGGGAGCCGGAGCGGAAGCCGGAGCAGGAAACGGTTCGGGAGCGGGTGCTGCGGGAACCTGGTCCACCGGAGCTGGCGGAGCAGGGACGGGCGGGGCGGCCGAGAGATCGACCAGCCCCTTGTTACCGTCGAAGACTTGCTGGCAGGCGCCGCAGCGCACGATGCCCCCGCGCAGCTTGAGCTGGTCCGCGGCGACACGGAACATCGTGCCGCAGTGGGGGCATTGGGTGGCCAGCGCCATGCGTCAGCCGCCTGGGGCGGAGCGCGGCGCGGGTAGAGTGTCCTGGCCGAGCGTCCCGTGAAGGGCGACCCAGCCGTCCTGCTCGGCCCAGACGCCCAGCTTGATGAAAGGTGCGTAGGCGGCGGCCACTTCCTCGGCCTGGCGCGCCAGCACGCCCGACAGGATCAGCGATCCGCCCGGCGCCACGCGGCCGGACAGCATCGGCGCCATCAGCTTCAATGGGCTCGACAGGATGTTGGCCACCACGATGTCGAACTGGCCCTTGGCATGGCGCTCGTTCGGCGCGGCGGCAAACGCGTCCGGCAGGTAGTAGTCGATGGCGACCTTGTTGCGCTCGGCATTGGCGCGCGCCGATTCGATGGCTTGCGGGTCGATGTCGACCCCGGCCACGTCGTCCGCGCCCAGCTTCTTGGCGACCATCGCCAGGATGCCCGAGCCGCAGCCGTAGTCCAGCACCGACTTGCCCGGCGCCGGATGGGCTTCCAGCCATTCCATGCACAGGCGGGTGGTCGGGTGGCTGCCGGTGCCGAAGGCCAGGCCGGGATCGAGCTCGAGGATGAGCCCGTTCGGGTCCGGCGCCTCGTGCCAGCTCGGCACGACCCAGATGTTCTTGCCGATGTGGATGGGCTCGAACTGCGATTGGGTCAGGCGCACCCAGTCGGCGTCCGCCACCGCGCGGGTGGTGAAGGACGGGACGACCGGCAGCTGGATCGCGTTGGCGGCTTCCTGGACGATCGAGAACTGGTCCGCGTCCGTGTCAGTGAGCGCCACCACGCGGCTGCGGTCCCAGGCGGCCTCTTTCGGCTCCATGCCCGGCTCGCCGAACAGAGGCTTCTCGGCCTCGGTGCCTTCGTCGGCGTCTTCGACCGAGACCGACAGCGCGCCCGCCTCCATCAGGGCGTCGGACAGCGCTTCCGCGTGCTCGCGGGCGATCTCGATGACGACTTCAGTCCAGCTCATGCTTATGCCTTGCTTTCCGATTTGGCGCCGATCGCGGTTTCCTTCGGCAGGTCCGGCTTGGAAGCCAGCTTGTGCTCCAGGTAGTGGATGTTGGTGCCGCCTTCGATGAAGCGCGCATCCACCATCAGCTCGCGGTGCAGCGGGATGTTGGTAAGAATACCTTCGACCACCATTTCGGAGAGCGCGATTTGCATGCGGCGGATCGCCTGCTCGCGAGTGGCACCGTAAGAAATTACCTTGCCGATCATCGAGTCGTAATGAGGTGGCACATAGTAACCCGCATACGAGTGCGAATCGACGCGGATGCCAGGGCCGCCCGGCGGGTGCCAGCCGGTGATGCGGCCTGGCGACGGGGTGAACTTGAACGGGTCTTCCGCGTTGATGCGGCACTCGATCGCGTGGCCCGACAGCATGATGTCGCGCTGGCGGAAGCGCAGCTTCTCGCCGCAGGCGATGCGGATCTGTTCCTGGACGATGTCGACGCCGGTGATCATCTCGGTGACCGGGTGCTCGACCTGGACACGGGTGTTCATCTCGATGAAGTAGAACTCGCCGTTCTCGTACAGGAATTCGAAGGTGCCCGCGCCGCGGTAGCCGATCTTGCGGCAGGCTTCGGCGCAGCGGTCGCCGATCTTCTCGATCAGCTTGCGCGGGATGCCCGGCGCCGGCGCTTCTTCGATGACCTTCTGGTGGCGGCGCTGCATCGAGCAGTCGCGTTCGCCCAGCCAGACGGCGTTCTTGTGTTCGTCGGCGAGGATCTGGATCTCCACGTGGCGCGGATTTTCCAGGAACTTCTCCATATAGACTTCCGGATTGCCGAAAGCGGTGCCGGCTTCGGTCTTGGTCATCTGGACCGCGTTCAGCAGGGCCGCTTCGGTATGCACCACGCGCATGCCGCGGCCGCCGCCGCCGCCGGCCGCCTTGATGATGACCGGGTAGCCGATCTTGCGCGCGGTCTGGATGATTTCCTTCGGATCGTCCGACAGGGCGCCGTCCGAGCCCGGCACGCAAGGCACGCCGGCCTTGATCATGGCCTGCTTCGCCGACACCTTGTCGCCCATCAGGCGGATCGATTCCGGACGCGGGCCGATGAAGACGAAGCCCGATTTTTCCACGCGCTCGGCGAAGTCGGCGTTCTCGGACAGGAAGCCGTAGCCCGGGTGGATCGCTTCGGCGTCGGTGACTTCGGCCGCGCTGATGATCGCCGGCATGTTCAGGTAGCTGAGCGTCGACTGCGCCGGGCCGATGCAGACGGATTCGTCCGCCAGCTTCACGTACTTGGCGTCCTTGTCGGCCTCGGAGTGAACGACAACCGTCTTGATGCCCAGCTCGCGGCAGGCGCGCTGGATACGCAGCGCGATTTCACCACGGTTGGCGATGAGGATTTTTTCAAACATGGTAGGTTCGGTGTTTCAGTGAAAACCGGCGCGGCTATCAAGCAAGCGCCGGACACGACATGGATGAGCTGGCGGCCGGGAATGCCGCCGGGCCGGGCTGGATTAGCCGATCACGAACAGCGGCTGGCCGAATTCGACCGGTTGGCCGTTTTCCACGAGGATCTTGGTGACAACGCCAGCCACGTCGGCGTCGATTTCATTCAGGAGCTTCATCGCTTCGATGATGCACAGGGTGTCGCCTTCCTTGATGTTCTGGCCGACTTCGACGAAGGCCGGAGCGCCCGGCGCCGACGAACGGTAGAAGGTGCCGACCATCGGCGACTTGACCACGTGGCCGCTCGGTTCGGCGGCGACGGCCGGTGCGGCCGGAGCTGCCGCCGGGGCCGCAGCCTGGGCTGCGTGCTGTGCCGGAGCGGCGAAATGCTGCACGCCCTGCGGCGGCATGACCACCATTTGATTCTGCGGGATTGCGGACGACTTGACGATGCGAACCTTGCTTTCGCCTTCGGTCACTTCCAGTTCGGCGATGTCCGATTCAGCGACCAGGTCGATCAAAGTCTTGAGTTTTCGTAGATCCATGTGAAACCCCTTGGAATTATTCGTTTTAAGAGAGCAGGCCGGCGCGAAGGTGGTGGCCGCGCGGCCGCTGATACATGAAGTTGACGTAGATTAACGCTATTTAAGTGCGAAGTCGATGGCAAACCGATATCCGTCCGGTCCCAGTCCGCAAATCACGCCGCGCGCGATGGCCGACAAATACGAATGGTGCCGGAAGGCTTCGCGTTGATGAATATTCGAAATATGCACCTCCACGAACGGAATCGCCACCGCAGCAAGCGCATCGCGCAGGGCTACGCTGGTATGGGTCAGGCCGCCAGGATTGATGACGATGGCGTCCACGCCTTCCTCGCGGGCGGCATGGATGCGGTCGATCAGGGCTCCTTCATGGTTGCTCTGGAAGCAGGCGATGCTCGCGCCTGCCGCCCGGGCCTGGTCCGCCGCTGCCTTCTCGATGTCGGCGAGGGTGGTCGCGCCGTACACCGCCGGCTCCCGGGTCCCCAATAAATTGAGGTTGGGGCCGTTAAGCAGCAGTAGCTTTTTTGCCATCATAAGGAGTCTGGTTGCCCGAAAGTCAGGCATTGTGCCGCCAAGCTCAGCTATTGGCAAGCGGTAAAATTATCCGTGGATAAACGCAGTTTCGCCGAAGATGGAATCGTACGACCGTTCGATAAGTGTTTGTATTGACGGCTTTTTCTGCGCGCTTCTTCGGGATTATCCGTTCAGTTTGGCGAGATCGGCGCGCAATTCGTCGAACTTCAGTTTGCCCAGGTAAGTCTTGCGTACCTGGCCATCCGCGCCGATCAGCACGGTATAGGGCAGGCCGCCCGCGGTATTGCCGAAGCCGCGCGACAGCTCGGTGCCGCCCATGCCACCCACATATAAAGGATAGGAAATCTTCAGTTTCGTGGCGAATTCGGCCATGGCCGACGGCGAATCGATGCCGATGCCGATCACGTTGAAACGCTTGCCGCCGTCCTCGCCCGCCAGGGCCGAGAGTTCCGGCATTTCCTGTACGCAGGGCGCGCACCAGGTAGCCCAGAAGTTCACCAGCAGCGGCTTGCCCTGCCACTGGGACAGCGCCTGCGGCTTGCCCTCGAGGTCGTTGAGCGATTGCGCGAACAGCTGGCCCACGGCAGTGTGCGGCTTGCCGCCGGTCGGGGCATAGGCCGTGGTCTGCGGGGAAGGTTCTTTCTTGTTGATGGCCACGAGCGCGCCCATCACGCCGAACATGGCGGCGACGGCCGCGTAGGCGGCCATGTGTTTCTTGTTCATTCGTCCTGTTCCAGAGTCTCGTCCGTATTCCCGTCGGTCTTCAAGAGGGCGCGCAGCCCATCCGCGTCGACCCGCTGCAGGCGGCCGTCGGCTCTCGGCTTGAGGGCGCCGCGCAAGTCGTGGAACTCGTAGAGCTCGGCGTGGACATCTTCCTTGCCCCACGTGAAGCTCACGGTCTCGACCGGCGCATGGCGGCCCCCCTTGAAGTGCGGGGTTTCCGAGATCTCAATATTAACATTGCGATTCAGTAAATAGATCTCTACTTCCTTGGCGCTGTCCGCGAACAATTGCAGGTGGATTGCGTCGTGCTCGCCCGCCGTGCCGTTGAGCACGGCGCCAGTAAGATAAGGGCGGAATTCGGAGAGGGCGTCCATCACCTGCAGGGCGGTGGCGCGCAGGCTGCCCAGGCGTTCGCCATGCTCGGGGCCGCCGAACAGGGCCAGGTACTTGCGCACCTCGTCCTCGATCTGGCCGTCGTCCGGCATCATATTGGGCTTGGGATCGTCGACGCCGAGGACCTGGCGCGCCGCCTTGCGCCTTGCCGTCGCGTAGTCGGCGCCATCCTGGGCAATCATGCGCGCGGCCGTGAGGGCGATCTCGGCGCGCAACTGGAGGAGATCGTTGTTCTGAGTCGGCATCATCATGAGGCCAATCATACTCTGAACGGAAAATGACGGCGGCTCGGGTAGAATCGCGTATTCGCCAAACGGACATTACTTGCCATGCACATTCATATTCTTGGTATTTGCGGAACTTTCATGGGCGGCCTGGCGGTCCTGGCCAAGGAAGCCGGCCACCGCGTGACGGGCTGCGACGCCAACGTCTACCCGCCGATGAGCACCCAGCTTGAAGCCCAGGGCATTGAATTGATCCAGGGGTATGGCCCGGAACAGGTCTCGCTGAATCCCGACCTGTATGTGATCGGTAATGTCATGACCCGTGGCAATCCGCTGATCGAAGAGATCCTGAACCGCGGCCTGCCATATGTATCCGGCCCGCAATGGATCGGCGAGCACATCCTGCGTAATAAATGGGTGCTGGCCGTGGCCGGCACGCACGGCAAGACCACGACCACCTCGATGCTGGCCTGGATCCTGGAAGACGCCGGTTATGCGCCGGGTTTCCTGATCGGCGGCGTGCCGATGAACTTCGGCATCTCGGCGCGCCTGCACGGCGACAAGCCGTCCGACTTCTTCGTGATCGAGGCGGACGAGTACGACACCGCCTTCTTCGACAAGCGCAGCAAGTTCGTGCACTACCACGCCAAGACGGCGGTGCTGAACAACCTCGAGTACGACCACGCCGACATCTTCCCGGACATCGGCGCCATCGAAACCCAGTTCCACCACCTGGTGCGCACCGTGCCGGGCGTCGGCCGCCTGGTCGTCAACGGCGACGAAGCCTCGCTGGCCCGCGTGCTCAAGCGCGGCTGCTGGAGCGAGAAGGAAACGTTCGGCGCGGCCGAAGGCGTGAACTGGAGCCTGATCGAGCACCCGGGCGGCAGCAGCTTCGACGTGCTCTTCAACCGCGGCGGCGGACCGGGCGAGATGCAGGGCACCGTGCACTGGGAACTGACCGGCCACCATAACCGTTCGAATGCCATGGCCGCGATCGCCGCCGCGCGCCACGTCGGCGTGCCGGCCGCCCAGGCCATCGATTCGCTGTCGCGCTTCCAGAGCGTCAAGCGCCGCATGGAAGTGCGCGGCGTGGTCAACAACGTGACCGTCTACGACGACTTCGCCCACCATCCGACCGCGATCGCCACCACCGTGGGCGGCCTGCGCCAGAAGATTGGCACCAGCGGCCGCATCCTGGCCGTGCTGGAGCCGCGCTCGAACACCATGAAGCTGGGCGCGATGAAGGATGCGCTGCCGGGCAGCCTGAAGGACGCCGACCTGGTGTTCGGCTTCGGCAGCCAGCAGGCGCTGGGCTGGTCGCTGGCCGACGCCCTGAAACCGCTGGGCGCGATCGCCCACAGCTTCGACCAGCTCGACTACCTGGTCCAGGCCGTGGTGCAGGCAGCCCAGCCGGGCGACCACATCCTCGTGATGAGCAACGGCGGCTTCGGCGGCGTGCACCAGAAACTGCTCGACGCCCTGGCTCCATGATTTTGTATTTGCACGGATTCCGTTCCTCGCCGCGTTCCTTCAAGGCGCGCGTGGTGCAGAAGAGATTGGAAGAGCTGGGACGGGCGCATGAGCTGATCTGCCCGCAACTGCCGGCCTCGCCGAAGGAGGCGATGGAACTCGCCCTGCTGCTGGCCGAACGCCATGCGCCGCACGACCTGTCCATCGTCGGTTCCTCGCTGGGCGGCTTTTATGCCACCTGGCTGGCGGAACGCCTGGACGTGCCGGCGGTCTTGATCAACCCGGCGGTGAATCCCCTGAAGAACCTGGAAAAGCACGTCGGCGTCACGACTGCCTGGCACTCGGATGAACCCTTCGAGTTCAAGCAGGAATACATCGGCGAGCTGGCCGGGCTGCGCGTGGAAAAGATCACGAAGCCCGAGCGCTACTTCCTGCTGGCCGCGACCGGCGACGAAGTGCTCGACTACCGCGACATGGTGGCCCACTATGCGGGCGCGCGCCAGCATGTGATCCAGGGCAGCGACCATGCGATCCCGGAATTCCCGGAGTATGTGGACGAGGTACTGGCATTCTGTAATCCGCAATTGATGTCAGCGGGCGCGGTGCAGTGAGGGGCGGTTCTTTGCGCCTTGCGGCCTGGCAGCCGCACGTCCTCGCCGTGCGCGCGCCAAGCCGGATGGAAGATTGGCTGACCACCAAAGGCTCGCTGACCGCGCGCCTGATCGCGCACAGCGAGCGTTTCCGGGTGCACCGCCTGCACCAGAACAGCGCCCTCTGCCTGCCCGACGAGGCGCGCGCCATCGGCCTGCCGCGCCCGGAGAAGGTGTGGGAGCGCGAAGTGCTGCTCGAATGCGACGGCCGGCCGGTGGTCTTCGGCCACACCGTCGTGCCGCGCCACTGCAGCGCGAGCGACTGGCCGCTGTTTTCGGCGCTGGGCGAGCGCTCGCTGGGAACGACCCTGTTCTACGACCCCAAGGTCGAGCGGGGGCAACTGGAGTTCGCGCGCCTGCGCGCGGGCCATCCGCTGGTCGAGCGCGTGCGCGCCGCGGCCGGCGGCCTGAAAGAGACTGTTTACTATGCGCGGCGCTGCGTCTATCGCCGCCGTCAAGGACTGCTGCTGGTCACCGAGGTATTCTTGCCGGAGGTGCTGGAGCTGGTGGCGTCCGCACCATTAAAGAACACGAAATAACATGAATCTATTCTTCGAAGAGTCGGGCGATTTCAAGGCCGGCACCGTTTTGTCGACCGCGGGCGAGGCCTACCAGGTCGAGCTGCCGAGCGGGAAGCGCACCAAGGTCAAGGCCAAGGATGTGCTGCTCCAGTTCGACAAGCACGAGCCGGAAGCCCTGATGGACGCGGCCAAGGGCATCGCCGCCGAGGTCGATCTCGACTTCCTGTGGGAAGTGGCGGGCCAGGAGGAGTTCGGCTTCGCCGAGCTGGGCGCCGAGTATTTCGGCCATGCGCCGCTGCCGCCGGAAGCCGCCGGCCTGGTGCTGGCCCTGCACAACGCGCCCATCTACTTCTATAAGAAGGGCCGCGGGCGCTACAAGGCCGCGCCGGAGCAATCGCTGAAGGCGGCGCTGGCCGGCATCGAGAAGAAGAAGCAGCAAGCGCTCATCCAGGCCGCATACGTCGAGGAACTCAAGGCCGGCAAGCTGCCGCAGGCCATGCAGGCCCTGGTGCACCAGCTGCTGTTCAAGCCGGACAAGAACACCATCGAATACAAGGCCCTGGAAGCGGCCGCCGACGAGCTGCAGACCACCGCCCAGCGCCTCATGCTGGGCAATGGCGGCCTGGCCTCGCCGAAGGATCTGCACATGGCGCGCTTCCTGTTCGAGCACTTCCCGCGCGGCGCCGGCTTCCCGGCCGTCGACGTGCCGAAGGCTCCGGGCGACCTGCCGCTGGCCGAGGTGGCCGCCTTCTCGATCGACGACGTGACCACGACCGAGATCGACGACGCCTTCTCGGTGGTGAGGCTGGACGACGGCACGGTGCGCGTGGGTATCCACATCGCCGCGCCGGGCCTGGGCATCCGTCCGGACGACGCCATCGACAAGATCGCGCGCGGCCGCATGTCGACCGTGTATATGCCGGGCGATAAGATCACCATGCTGCCGGACGAGGTGGTGGACGCCTTCACCCTGGCCGAAGGGAACGAGTGCCCGGCGCTGTCGCTGTACGCGGTGCTCAACCCCCAGGACTGGACCGTGGTCTCGACCGTGACCCGCGCCGAGCGCGTGCCGATCAAGAGCAACCTGCGCCACAACGACCTGGATGCGGTGGTCAACGAAGAGACCCTGTCCAACGGGGAAGGGGAGTACCCACACAAGGAGGAACTGGGTTTCCTGTGGCAGTGGGCCCTGCAGCTGGAGGCGGGCCGCATGAAGAAGCGCGAGGCCTTCGGCCTCAAGCCGGAGCAGGCCAACCGCGTGGACTTCAACTTCTACGTGGAAGACGACGTGGTCAGCATCGTGCGCCGCAAGCGCGGCGCGCCGCTGGACAAGATCGTGGCCGAGCTGATGATCTTCGCCAACAGCACCTGGGGCAAGCTGCTGCACGACTCGGGCGTGCCGGGCATCTACCGCTCGCAGACCCCGGGTGCGGGCGGCTGGGCGTCCAAGATGCAGGTGCGCATGGTGACCCACGCGGCCCCGCACCAGGGCCTGGGCGTGGACCAGTACGCATGGAGCACCTCGCCGCTGCGCCGCTATACCGACCTGGTGAACCAGTGGCAGATCCTGGCTTGCGCCGAGCATGGCGTGACCGCGCCGCTGGTGGCGCCGTTCAAGCACCGGGATGCGACCTTGTTCTCGATCGTGTCGGCGTTTGACGCGGCGTATTCGGCGTACAACGACTTCCAGCAGAACATGGAGCGCTACTGGTGCCTGCGCTGGCTGGGGCAGGAACAGGCCAAGCATGTGGACGCCGTGGTGCTGAAGGACGAGATCGTGCGCCTGGTCGAGATTCCGCTGGTGGTGCGCCTGCCGGGCATGCCGCAGGTGGCGCGCGGGGCGCAGGTGCGCCTGGATATCGTGCGCTGGGATGAAGTCGACCTGACGCTCGAAGCGCGCCTGCTCGAGGTGGCGGCTGCGCCGGCGGCGGATGCGGAGCTGGTGCTCGAGGAAGAAGAGGATACGGGCGAGGCGGCGGTGGCCGAAGTCGTCGAGGCGGAAGGTGTGGTGGCGGCGGTCAGTCCTGATCCGACCACCACCGCTTAATAGATTCCCGAATAGATTCCCGCTGCGCGGGAATGGGAGAGCTTGACTTGGCTCCCGGCCTTCGCCGGGACGACGTGCATATGCTTGCCGAGCGCGCTCGATCCGTCGTTCCGGCGAAGGCCGGAACCTAAGCTCCCCACCGAAGCCGCGCTCTTATCAAATAGCAAACAGCTGCAGAAACCCAACTGTTGCACCCACGCTTCACCCACCCGCTGACCCATCTGGCGCGGTAGAATGTTTGAATTCCCTGATTCAACAGCCCCAGCGGCCCCCCGCAGCGCGTGAAGTCTTTCCAACAAAACCGTCCCCTGATGATCGCCCTGGCCGTCTCCGTCGCGGCCCACGCAGGATTGCTGGCCGTGCGCTTCGCCGCGCCGGAAGCCTTCCGCCAGCAGCCGGCCGACCCGGGGCTGGAAGTGGTGCTGGTCAACGCCAAGCACGCCAAGGCCCCGAGCAAGGCCGACGCCCTGGCCCAGGCCAACCTGGACGGCGGCGGCAACGCCGAAGCAGGCCGCGCCAAGTCGCCGCTGCCCGACCTGCGCAAGGTGGAGGACGGCGACAGCATCAAGGCCCTGCAGCGCCGCATCGCGGAACTGGAACAGCAACAGCAGGACGTGCTCACCCGCGTGCGCCGTTCGCAGTTCACCGCGCCCCCGGTCACGGAAAAGGACAAGCCCGATCCGCAGCGCACCGGCGCCGACAACCTCGAAACGAGCAAGGCGATCTCGCGCGCCGCCGCCGAGATCTTCGAGCGCATCGAGGAAGAAAACCGCCGCCCCAAGCGCACCCAGATCACGCCGAGCACGCGCCAGGTCGGCTACGCCCTCTATTACAAGGCGATGCAGAAGCGCATCGAGGAAATGGGCACGCTCAGCTTCCCGCAGCAGAACGGGCGCAAGCTGTACGGCGAGCTGGTGGTCTACATCCCGATCTTCCAGGACGGGACCATCTATATGAAGGACGGCGGCCCGCGCGTGGAGCGCAGCTCCGGCAACGCGGCGCTGGACAAGGCGGCGCTGGACATCGTGCGCCGCGCCGCGCCCTTCGGCGCCTTCCCGGCCAACATGCGCTCGCGCGGCAAGGACGATCTGTGGGAAGTGGTTACCCGCTTCCGCTTCACCCGCGAGGACAAGATGCAGGCAGAACTGCGCGGAGGCGCTGAGTGAGCGACACATTGACCGACAAGTATTGCGTGATCGGCAACCCGATCGCCCACAGCAAATCGCCCCAGATCCACGCCGCCTATGCGGTGGCCACGCACCAGGACATCAGCTACGAACGCTGCCTGGCGCCGCTCGACGGTTTCGAAGCCACCGTGCGCCGCCTGATCGCCGAGGGTTATCGCGGCGCCAACGTCACCGTCCCCTTCAAGCTGGAAGCCTTCCAGCTGGCCACCCGCCTGCTTGATCGCGCCCGCGCGGCCGGCGCCGTCAACACCCTCGTGTTCGATGATGGGGAGATCATCGGCGACAACACCGACGGCCCCGGCCTGGTGGCCGACATCGTCCGCAATGCCGGCGTGCCGCTCGCAGGCAAGCGCATCCTGATGCTGGGCGCGGGCGGCGCGGCGCGCGGCGCCATGCTGCCGCTGCTGCTGGAACAGCCGCGCGAACTGGTGATCGCGAACCGCACCCTGGCCACGGCCGAAGCGCTGGCGCGCGATTTTCCCGATTACGCGGAGCGGATCGCGGTGCGCGGCTTCGCCGAGGTCGAGGGCGTGTTCGACGTGGTGATCAACGCCACCTCGGCCAGCCTCTCCGCGGATGTGCCGCCGATCCCGCCGTCCGTGTTTTGCCAAGACACCTTGGCATTGGATATGATGTACGGAAACAAACCGACCGTATTCATGGAGTTTGCCGCCGGCCACGGCGCGCGGGTGCGCGACGGCCTGGGCATGCTGGTGGAGCAGGCCGCCGAGGCCTTCGCCATCTGGCGCGGCGTGCGGCCCGATACGGCGGACCTCCTGAAATCGATGCGTCAATAAGAATAACGATGAGCAAAGCGCGCAAGGCGGGCTCCCGCCGCTGGGTCAAATGGATCTTCCTGGGCCCGATCCTGCTGGTGCTGTTAATCCAGCTGTATTTCTTCGCCATGGTGTGCTGGTACGCGATGTTCAATCCGTCCTCGACCAGCTTCATGCGCCAGCAGCTGTCGGAACTGCAGGAAAAGAACCCGAACGCCAAACTCAAGCACCAATGGGTGCCCTACGAGCGCATCTCGAACAATTTGAAGCGCGCGGTGGTCGCTTCTGAGGACGCCAACTTCAGCGACCACGGCGGCGTGGACTGGGAAGCGATCGAACGCGCCTACGAGCGCAACAACCGGCGCAGCAAGGTGGTGGGCGGCGGCTCGACCATCACCCAGCAGCTGGCCAAGAACCTGTTCCTGTCCGGTTCGCGCAGCTACCTGCGCAAGGCCCAGGAAATGGTGATCACCTTCATGCTCGAGACCGTGATGAGCAAGAAGCGCATCCTCGAGGTCTACCTGAACGTGGTCGAGTACGGCCGCGGCGTGTTCGGCGCCGAGGCGGCGGCGCGCCACTATTTCAAGACCTCGGCGGCCAACCTGACGTCCGCCCAGGCCGCCCGCCTGGCCGTGATGCTGCCGAACCCGCGCTACTACGACAAGCATCGCAGCACCAATTACCTGGTGCGCCGTACGAACGCGATCCAGCGCCAGATGCGCTTCGCCGACCTGCCTTAAGGCCGGCTGAGCGATTTTCTCTCGGAAATTGTCGTTACGGGGTGGCCGCGTTTGCAGCCTCTCGGTTACACTTGCGCTAGTTTTCGAACCCGGCCGAGAAAAAGCGCATGATCAACGTATTTGTCCTACAAAATGGCCGACTGAACCAGGTAACCATCGCTTCGCGCGAGGATCTCGAGAATGTCGCGCCCGTCTGGGTCGACCTGACCGATCCGACCGAGGAAGAGCGCATCTGGGTCAAGACCGCCTATGGCGTGACCTTGCCGGACGAGGACGAAGTGCAGGACATCGAGGCCTCGGCGCGTTACTACGAAGCCGAGAACGGCGACCTGCACCTGCGCACCGACTTCCTGCTCGAAGAAGAGGACGGCCCTTCGCGGGTCGTGACGGTCGCGTTCATCCTGTCCGGTAAAAAGCTGTTCTCCGTGCATAGCGACGACCTGCCGGTCTTCCGGCTGGTGCGCATGCGCGCGCGTTCGCGCCCGGGCTCGATCGAAGACTACATGGACGTGCTGCTCGACCTGTACGCGACCGACGCCGAGTACTCGGCGGACGCGCTGGAGGGCATCTACGAGAGCCTGGAAGAGGTCTCGACCCGCGTGCTGCAGAAGGAATTCACCGACCAGGACGCGGCCGCCGCGCTGAACGCCATCGCGCACGAGGAAGACTTGAACGGCCGCATCCGCCGCAACATGATGGACACGCGCCGCGCGGTCAGCTTCCTGATGCGCGGCCGCCTGCTGAACGCGGACCAGTTCGAAGAGGCGCGCCAGATCCTGCGCGACATCGAATCGCTGGACGGCCACACGTCTTTCCTGTTCGATAAGGTGAACTTCCTGATGGACGCCACCGTCGGTTTCATCAACATCAACCAGAACAAGATCATCAAGATCTTCTCGGTGGCCTCGGTCGCCTTCCTGCCGCCGACCCTGATCGCCAGCCTGTACGGCATGAACTTCACCATGATGCCGGAGCTGAACTGGCGTCTCGGCTATCCCTTCGCCCTGGCGCTGATGGTGACCAGCGCGATCGCACCGCTGTGGTACTTCCGCCGGCGTGGCTGGCTGAAATAAAATTCCAAAATAAAACGGCCGGTGAAAGAAAATTTCACCGGCCGTTTTATTTGGCGCTGTCACCGTTGAGTGTTGAATCTTCCTTAACTGCTGAGGTCTAACGAGGATCCATATCTCGGCGGAGGAAGCGATGAAGGCCTCGACATTCAAGAAGTTGCTGGAACAGGTCGCAATCCTA
>NZ_JAGKSG010000090.1:0-5575 GCF_018119385.1 Massilia sp. AB1
AGGCGGCTCCAACACCTCGGGTGCCGGCGGCGCGGGCGGCAGCAACACCGGTGGCGACGCCACTGGCGGTGCCGGCGGCGCAGGTACCGGCGGCGCAGGTGGTACGCAAACCGTGACCACCGGCGAATTCAACATGTCGAACACCATGTCGAACATCGCCCAGTCCGCAGCCGGCGTCTCGGTGATCAGCCAAAACAACGGCTTCTCCTCGCTGATCCAGCAAAGCGTCAACGTTCAGTCGAACATGACCGTCGGCGGCGCAGCCAGCCAGTAATCCAGCAGTGACACCGCGCGGCATTCGCCGCGCGGTGTTTTTTCCGACAAGGGGAACCTGTATGAAACCTGTGAACCGATCTCTGCTGGCTGCGCTGGCCGCGTTGCCGCTGGCGGTGCAGGCCGCCGATCCTGACAAGCTGCCGGTCGAACCCGGCTTCCTGTACGAGGTAAAGGTCGCGGCTGCGGACAGCGCCTGGGGCGAAGCCGTCGCGGTCGAACGCCTGGAACGCGCCTCCGGCAAGGACGACACCGTGCATACCGAAGCAGTGCTGGGCGGCACGGTGGGCAACAACACTGCGGTCAATACCGTCAGTGGCAACAATGTGATCGACGGCGGCTCTTTCGCCAACGCGCAAGGCTTGCCGATGGTGATCCAGAACAGCGGTTCGAACGTGCTGATCCAGAACGCGACCGTCATCAACCTGCGCTTGCAGTAGCACAACGATAAAGGCTCTATGAAAACGTTTGTCGCCATCTCTGCCGCCATGTGCGGCTTGTTGCTGGCGCCCCGCTGTCCGGCCTCCTCGATCGAACTGGCCGTCGGACAGCGCGCCACGGTGCCTGTCACCTCTTTGAAGGAAATCAAATTCCGCAAGACCACACGCCAGCAGTTCGATTTCAGCTGCGGCTCGGCTGCCCTGGCCACGCTGCTGACCTACCACTACGGCACTCCGGTGACCGAGAAGGAAGTCTTCGAGAAAATGTTCATGGCCGGCGACAAAGCCAAGATCCGCCAGCAGGGCTTTTCCATGCTCGACATGAAGCGCTACCTGGCCGGACGCGGTTTCGTCGGCGACGGCTTCCAGCAGCCGCTCGACAAGCTGTTCGAGGCGAAGCTGCCTGCGATCGTCCTGATCAACGACCGTGGCTACAACCATTTCGTCGTCATCAAAGGCGCGGAGGACGGCCGCATCCTGCTGGGCGACCCGTCCAGTGGAACCCGTTCGGTGACGCGCGAGCGCTTCAACGAACTGTGGGCCAACAAATTGCTGTTCGTGGTGCACAAATATCCGGGCAAGGTCGCCTTCAACCGCGCCGAAGACTGGCTCGCCGCACCGCGCGCGCCGCTCGGTAACGGCATCAACGTGGAACAGTACAGCCAGAGCCTTCCGAAGTTCGGTCCTGGCGATTTTTGAAAGGAATCCCATGCATTGGCTCATACATGCTCGCCACGCCTTCGTGGCTGCGCTGCTGGCCGGAGCCTGCCATGCGGCGCTGGCTGAGCAAAACCCCGTCATCGATGCCGGCGATTGGGCACCGGTGGACGAGGCGACCCTGGACGCGAACCGCGGCGGTTTCGACACGCCGGGCGGCCTCAACATTTCGCTGGGGATCGAACGCGTGGTATCGGTCAATGGCGAGGTGCTGTCGCGCACCAATCTCGCCATTCCCGACCTTGCTTCCATCAATGCCGAGCAGCTCGCACAAGCGCGCGATGCGCTCGGTACGGCCCGCCTGGTCCAGATCGGCGGCAGCAACTTCGCCCCCAGCGACCTCGGCCTGGGCAGCGGCGCCACCTTCGTCCAGAACAGCCTGGATCACCAGGCCATCCTGGCCCAAACCACCATCTCCTCAACCGTCAACAGTATGGCCTTGATCAAAGACATGAATTTTCATGCAACTATCTCCGATGCAATCGTGCGCTCGGCAGGAAACCTGTAGCATTGCAATATGATTAATTGATCAGGGAGAAACGGATGCGCACCCGTGTTTCGCGTCTCAAGGCCGCAGGTCTGGCCGCCTTGCTGCTGGGGCCTGTGGCCCACGCGCAGCAGGGGCCGGCCAGCGAACAGGATCGCAGCGCCGAACTGTCCACGCTGAAGGCCGAGCTGGCGGCGCAGCGCGAACTGGTCGAGCGCCTGACCCAGGAGCTGGAGGCGCAGCGCGCCAAGATCGAGCGTATCGAAGAACGGCGCGACGAAGCTCAGCCGATGTTGGCCGAACAGCTGGAATTGCCGCCACGCGCCGACGATCTGACCTTGTCGGAGCAGCGCGGTACCGGCGGGCAGAACAGCGGCGCGCCGGCGCCGCAGCCGGCAGCGCAGCCGGCAGCGAAGCCGGCGCCGCAAAAGAAAACCGCACAGAACAGCAACGCGCCGGCCAATCAGCGGCCATCCTCGCCTGCGGCGCCGGCCGTTCGCGGCCCCGCCCAGCCGGCGGCGCGCGCTCCCGCCCAGACCCAGCAGACGGCGGCGAACAGCAACCAGAAGGACCAGCGCCCGCCCGAAGTCGCGCCGCTGTTCGAGGCGCCCGGCGTGCTGACGCCGCGCGGCAAGTACATCCTGGAACCCGCCATGCAGTTCGGTTATTCGTCCAGTAACCGGGTGGCCCTGGTCGGCTACACGGTGATTCCGGCGCTCCTGATCGGCCTGGTGGATGTGCGTGAGGTCAAGCGCAACACGTTCACCGGTTCACTCACCGCGCGCACCGGCCTGAACAACCGGATGGAGATCGAGGTCAAGCTGCCCTATGTGTATCGTTCGGACGCCACCGTGAGCCGCGAGATCTTCACCGGCACCGCGGTCGAGCGCGTCTTCAACACGAGCGGCAAGGACATGGGCGATATCGAGATCGCCGGCCGCTACCAACTGAACAATGGCGGGCCCGACAAGGCCTATTACATCGGCGGCCTGCGCTATAAATCGTCCACCGGCAAGGATCCATTCGAAGTCGTCACCGATTGCCAGACGCGCTGCATCGGCGAGAATGTCACCGGCACCGGCCTGCCGCTATCGCTGCCGACCGGCTCTGGCTTCCATTCGCTGCAGGGCAGCCTGACCTGGCTGTTCCCCTCCGACCCGGCGGTCTTCTTCGGCAACCTCAGCTACCTGCACAACTTCAAGCGCAGCAATGTGGAGCGCCTGGTGCGCAACAACATCCGCGAGCCGCTGGGCGAACTGGAACCGGGCGCGATCATCGGCTTCAACTTCGGCATGGGCCTGGCGCTGAACGACAAAGCCTCGCTCAGCCTGGGTTACGACCACAGCACGGTGGGGCGCATGAAGCAGAACGGCAATAATGTGCCGGGCTCGGTACGCACCCAGCTTGGTACCTTGTTGCTGGGCTATTCCTACCGCTTCAACGAGAAGCGTTCACTGAGTATCGCCGTGGGCGCCGGCGTCACCCGCGACACCCCAGATGTCACGCTGACGGTACGCATGCCGTTCACATTCCGATAGGAAACACTGCATGGGCGTACGTAAAGAACGCCAATCGCAAAGGGGGTGTACGATTGAAAAAAACTTGCCGAAAAAATAAAAATTGCTTTTATAATCAGAATTGCAATGATGAGCACGCCGCTGGTTCCAGTCCTCCGACGCGCGCACAGAGCGATAAGACAAATACTTTCTTTTGAGGGAATAACATGGCGACTGGCACTGTAAAGTGGTTCAACGATGCGAAGGGTTTCGGCTTCATTACGCCTGACGGCGGTGGCGAAGACGTCTTTGCACACTTCTCGGCCATCAACGTAACCGGCTTCAAGTCGCTGCAGGAAAATCAGCGCGTGAGCTTCGACATCACTGCCGGCCCAAAAGGCAAGCAGGCTGCGAACATCCAGCCGCAATAAGTTAGCGCACGGCCCGCTCAGCGGGCATGCCGACCAAGACTGAGAGCACGCCTTTGGCGTGCTCTTTGTCGTTTCAGGGGACGGCGCAACGCGGCTAAGAGCGCCATCCCTGCAACAGGGTCAGCACCCCTACCCCGACCAGCACCGCGCCCACCATACGGGCAGCGAACAGACCGCCGCGCGGGTTGGCATTGATGCGGCGCTGGGCGCCCAGCGCGCCCACCGTCACCGCGCCATACACCAGGGCCTGGGTGAAGGCAATGATCAGGCCCAGCAGCGCAGCCTGTGTCCACAAACCGCCTTGCCCGGGGCGCAGGAATTGCGGGAAGATCGCCAGCATGAACACATAGGCCTTGGGGTTGAGCAGGCAGGTCAGCATCCCCTGCAGGAAGATCGACCTGCCGCGCGGCAGCTGGGCCTGGGGCGAGATCGCCAAGGTGGGCGCCGCTTGCGCGCGCAGCAGCGTCCAGCCGATCCAGCCGATGTACACGGCCCCCGCCAGCAGCATGGCGTTGAACAGCGGCGGCCACACGGCCAGGATCGCCGCCACGCCGAGCACGCCCATCACGGTGTGGGCGATGCCGCCCGCGACGATGCCGCCCACGGCGGCGAAACCGGCGCCGCTGCCACCGCGCATCGAGCTGGCCAGTACGAAGGCCATGTCCAGTCCTGGCAGCGCGATCACGCCGAAGACGACCACGAAAAACAATCCCAGTTGTGCCGCTTCCATCTTTTTCTCCTTGTTGGTTGATGCGAGCATGCAGCCTAAGGGCAAATCAGGACATAATCAGACCTAATTAAAACAAACATTTTTCGAGATGGCGAAACCGGCGACACGGGTGCTGGCGGTGCTGGAACTGCTGCAGGCCCATGGCCGCATCAGCGGCGCCGACATGGCGGCGCGCCTCGGTGTGGATGGCCGCAGCTTGAGGCGCTACATCGCGGCGCTGGAAGACATGGGCATTCCGGTAACGGCCGAACGGGGACGGGCCGGCGGCTACGCCTTGGTGGCGGGCTTCAAGCTGCCGCCGATGATGTTCAGCGAGGACGAGGCGGTGGCCCTGTCGGTGGGCTTGCTGGCCGCGCGCAGCTTCGGGCTGGACCGCAGCGCGCCGGCGGTGGCCAGCGCCCAGGCCAAGCTGGAGCGCGTCATGGCCGCCGGCCTGCGCCAGCGCGTGCGCGCGGTCGACCAGACGGTGCAACTGGACGTCGCCGGCGCCTCCGCCGCGGCCAGCCCCAGCCACACTGCGCTGGCGGCGCTGTCGGTCGCGGCCCAGGCGCGGCGGCGGGTGCGCCTGGGCTATGGCGACACCGCGGGCCGGGAGTCGGAGCGCGAATTCGACGCCTATGGCCTGGCCTATCACGGCGGCTGCTGGTATGCGATCGGCTGGTGCCACCTGCGTCACGCGATCCGTTCGTTCCGCCTGGACCGCATCCGTTCGGTGGAGACGCTCGAGCGGCCTTTCGAGCGGCCCGACGGTTTCGACGCCCTGGCCTACCTGCTGCGCTCGGTCGCCACCCTGCCGCGCGCGCACGCGGTCGAGGTGCTGCTCAAGACCAGCCTGGAGCGCGCGCAGGCGCTGCTCTCACGAACGATCGCCGTGTTCGAGCAGACGGAGGATGGCGTGGCGATGCATTGCCAGGCGGACGAGATCGATTGGATGGCCCGGCAGCTGGCCAGCCTGCCCTGCGATTTCGAGATCAGGCAGCCGCCGGCGCTGAGGGAGGCCG
>NZ_JAGKSG010000091.1:0-4754 GCF_018119385.1 Massilia sp. AB1
GGCGGCCTGGCTGGCGGCGCAGCCGGCAAGGGCGCAGGCGAAGTGGTCAACCCGAAAGCCGGCGACGAGCTGCACGACCATAACCTGGCCCAGGGCGTGGGCGCGGGCGGCGGCGCGGCAACCGGCGCGGCTGTCGGTTCGGTGGCCGGCCCGGTGGGCGCGGCTGCGGGCGCCGTGATCGGCGGCCTGGCTGGCGGCGCAGCCGGCAAGGGCGCGGGCGAAGTCGTGAACCCGAAACCGGGCGACGAACTGCACGACCATAACCTGGCCAAGGGCGTGGGCGCGGCAGGCGGCGCAGTGGCCGGCGGCGCGACCATCGGCGCGGCGATCGGCGGCCCGGTCGGCATGGTGGCCGGCGCAGGCATCGGCGCTGCTGTCGGCGGCATGGCGGGCAAGGGCGTGGGCGGCATGGTCAACCCGCAGGCGGAAAACGAGCACTGGCGCAATTCGTACCAGACTCAGCCGTACTACACCCCGGGCTACACCTATGACGACTACGAGCCGGCCTATGCGCTGGGCTACAACAGCTACGGCAAGTATCCGGGCGACTACGACGCCAACGAGGCTCACCTGGCCGGCGAATGGGACCGTGTGAAGGGCAATTCGCGCCTGAGCTGGGACCAGGCCAAGTCGGCTTCGCGCGCCGCATGGCACAAGGTCGAGCGCGCCATTCCAGGCGACGCCGACCGCGACGGCCGCTGATCCTTACCCGACAGCAGTCAAACAAAAAGCCCCGCTGCTCGCGCAGCGGGGCTTTTTCTTGGGAACGGCAGGTTTACTGCTTGACCGCTTCCACCTGGATCGCCAGCTTCACTTCCGGCGAGAAGCGCGGCAGGCCGGCGTTGATGCCAAAATCGCTGCGCTGGAACTGGCCGGTCACGTCCGCGCCGCAGACTTCGCGCTTGTGCATCGGATGGACGATGCACTTGAACTTGTTGATGGTCAGGGTCAGCGGCTTGGTCACGCCGCGCAGGGTCAGCTCGCCATCGACCGAGGTCGGCACATCGCCGGTGAAGTTGACCCTGGTCGACTTGAAAGTCGCGGTCGGGAATTTCGCGGCGTCGAAGATGTCTTCCTTCTTGGCGTGCTCGTTCATCTTCTCGTGGCCGAAGTCAATGCTGTTGATGTCCACCACGATGTCGAGCGAGCCGGCCTTGGCGGCCGGATCCAGCACAATGGTGCCGTCGCTCTTGTTGAACTTGCCGCGCCATACCGAGATGCCCATGTGGTCGGCTTCGAAGCTCGGGTAGGTGTGGTTCGGATCGATCTTGTAGGTGTTGGCTGCGAAGGCTGCGCTGGTGCCGAGGGCGGCCAGGGCCGCACTCAGCGACATGAACATAAGCTTCATTTTCATCTGCAAAATCCCTTGTTGATGTTATTACGGAGCCGCGGTGACGCGGAATTTGATGACGACTTCATCGGCGACCATGCTCGTGTCTTTCCACTCGCCTTCGCCAATGTTGAAGGCCAGGCGCCGGATTGGCAACTGTCCCTCGAACACCTGTTTGCCGCCCTCGGTCTTCACCGTCAGGGGGAAGCTCACGTTGGCGGCCTTGCCCTTGATGCTCAGCTTGCCCGCGACATTGAACTTGCCCGCGCCGGCAGGGGTGATGCTGGAAGATACGAAGCTTGCCTTCGGGAATTGGGCCGCGTTGAACCATTCTTTCTTGGCGACTTCCTTGTTCATGTCCGGATCGCCCACGTCCAGGCTGGCGGTCACGATGTCGACACTGGCTTTCGACGCAGCCGGCTTGGCCGGGTCGTAGTCGATCTGGGCGGTAAATTGCTTGAACGGCGCCTCGACCGGCACGTTCATCTGCTTGAACACGGCTGACACGCTGCTCTTGGCAGGATCGGTCTTGAGCGGGGCGGCGCCCACGATGGCGCTGGCGAACAGGCTGGCCAGCAGCAGGCCTTTGATCGGTTTCATTCTTTACTCCTGGGAGGTGCGGGAAGAGAGGAAAATACGAGGAAGCATGCGCTGCATCACGCCGTCGCGGTCGACGAGCAGATGCTTGAACGCGGCCAGCACGTGCAGGCCGACGAGGGCGGCCAGCAGCATGTTGAGCCAGTAATGCGTGCCCTTGAGGACGGCCTTCAGCGCGGGATCGGGGCCGATCAGCACCGGCAGCTCCACGACACCAAAGTAGACGACAGGGATGCCGGACGCAAGGCTGTAGAAGTAGCCCGACAGCGGCACGGCGAACATCAGGAGGTAGAGCAGCCAGTGCAGGCCGTGGGCGGCGCCGCGCTGCCAGTTGGGCATGGCGTCGGCGTAGGCGGGCGGGTGGTTCGCCAGGCGCCACAGCAAGCGCAGCATGGCCAGGCCGAGCACCGTCACGCCGGCCCACTTGTGCCAGGAGTAGTACTTGAGCTTGGTCGGCGTCAGGCCGGGAATGTCGGTCATCACCAGGCCCATGGTGAAAGCGCCGATGATCAGGATGGCCAGCAGCCAGTGCAGCACGATGGCCGGGGTGGTGTAACGTTGCATAATGTTTCTTATTGGAAATCTGTCCGCGTTAGAACCAACTATACCGGAAAACGTTTTTCGCTGCCTGTGGGCTGCATTTTTTGCCAGGACACACTAGCACGGTATTGCACAGAACGCACGGCAAGGCGGGGTGGAATGTAAAATCGGAGTAAAGCATAATGAATTAATATTTATTGAAGACCACTAATGTTGGCCAAGGGTAAAAAGATGAATGATATGAGCCGGCCTTGCTGGAAGAATGCGCCGCGCCTGCTGGCGGCCTGCCTGGCCGTGGGACTGGCACTGCCGGCCTGGGCGGCCGACGTCGAGCGGGTGGTGGTGCAGCCGGACGAACTGGCCGACCTGTCGATCGAGGAACTGGCCAATATCCAGGTGACCTCGGTCTCCAAGCGTCCCGAGCGCCTGCAGAACGCGGCCGCCTCGGTGTTCCTGATCACCGCCGACGACATCCGCCGCTCCGGCGCCGATTCCCTGCCCGAAGTGCTGCGCCTGGCGCCCAATCTCTACGTCGCACGCACCAGCAGCTACGGCTATTCGATCAGTGCGCGCGGCATGAACACCAGTGGCAACAGCGTTTCGAACAAGCTGCTGGTCCTGATCGACGGGCGAAGCGTATATTCGCCCCTGTTCGCCGGCGTGTTCTGGGATGCGCAGGACATCGTGCTGGGCGATATCGAACGCATCGAAGTGATCAGCGGCCCGGGCGGCGTGCTGTGGGGCCTGAACGCCGTCAATGCCGTCATCAACATCAGCACCCGTTCGGCGCGCGAGACCGGCGGCACCCGGGCCACCTTGCGCGCCGCCACCGATGGCGCCGGCGCGATGCTGCGCCACGGCGAGGCCGGCGGAGCGCTCTCCTGGCGCGCCTTTGCCCGGGTCAGCGGACGCAAGGACAGCGAGTTGGCGAGCGGCGCGCCCGTTAATGACAGCTACCGCCGTTGGCTGGCTGGCTTCCGGGCCGACTGGGAAGGGGGCGCCGATCGCGTGACAGTGCTGGGCAATCTGTTGCGAGCGCGGCTCGACCAGCCTGAGCCGGGTGCACTCACGGTGTCGGGCTTCGATCCCGACCTGGGAAGAGTACGTTCCGACGGCGCCAACCTGTCGGTGCGCTGGGATCGCCGGCTCGAAGGCGGCGGCGGTATCGGCGTGCAGGCCTATTTCGACCATACCTTGCGCGACGTTAAGCCTCTGTACGGCGAGCGACTGTACACCACCGACCTGCAGTTCCAGCACACGCTGCCCGCCAGCGGTGCGCACAGCATTGTCTGGGGCGCCAGCTATCGCCACAGCCGCGACCGCATCACCAATGGCGAGGTGGTCGCCTTCCTGCCCGAGCGCGTCACCCAGCAATGGGGCAGCCTGTTCATGCAGGACGAGATCGCCCTGCGCGACGACTGGCGCCTGACCCTGGGCAACCGCTTCGAGTACAACGAATACACGAAGGTCGAATGGCTGCCGAGCGCTCGTCTTGCCTGGCGCCTGTCGCCGCGCCACGCCGTCTGGACTGGATTATCGCGTACGGTGCGCGCGCCTTCGCGCCTGGACGTGGACACCTACATCCCGGCGCGCCCGCCGCACCTCCTGCGCGGCGGCCCGCAAGTGCGTGGCGAAGTGTCGAATGTGTTCGAACTGGGCTACCGCGGCCAGCCGGTGCCGTCACTTTCCTACTCGGTCACCCTGTTCCACCACGACTACGACGATTTGCGCACCCAGGAAGTCGACCCGAGCGGCACTTTCCTGACATTCGCCAGCATGATGGAAGGACGCTCGACCGGGATCGAGGCCTGGGGCAACTGGCAGGCGGCGCGCAACTGGCGCCTGTCGGCGGGCTGGACCGCGATGCACCAGCACCTGCGTCTTAAGCCGGGCAGCAACGACATCAACGGGCCGCGAATGGCCGAGCGCGATCCGCGCAACACCTGGCAGCTGCGCTCGGGCTATGCCTTCGACGACAGGCGCGAGTTGGACCTGATGCTCCGCCACGTCGGCGCGACTTCGGATGTGCCGTCCTATACGGCCTTCGATGCGCGCCTTGGCTGGCGCCTGCGGCCGGGGCTGGAAGTGTCGGTGTTCGGCGAGAACCTGAATGGCGGACACCCAGAGTACGGCTCAGTGCAATATCGGGCCGAGGTGGAACGCCGGATTGGGGTGAAGGCGGTGTGGGAGTATTGAGGCATCATTCACCGCTGTGTGCGAATGAATGTAGGGTGGGCCGGGAACCCCGGCCCCCCAAGCGTTTATACCCCCCCCCCCCCGCGCCCCC
>NZ_JAGKSG010000092.1:0-3755 GCF_018119385.1 Massilia sp. AB1
GGTCGCCGGGGCCGTTGGGGGGCCCAAACCCCCCCCCATCGGCCGGGAAGAATTACATCAGATCGGAGATCAGCTTGCCCAGGATGGCAATGCCTTCACGGATGCGTTCCGGCGGCACGGTCACGAAGGACAGGCGCAGGGTGTTGGTTTCCGGCTCGTTGGCGTAGAAGGGCGCGCCCGGCACGAAGGCCACGCGTGCGGCCAGCGACTGGTCGAGCAGCTTCATGGCGTCGATGTGCTTCGGCAGGGTCACCCAGATGAACATGCCGCCTTCGGGCTTGGTCCAGGTCACGCCGCTCGGGAAATGTTCACGCATCGCGTCCAGCATCACCTGGCACTGGTCGCCGTACAGCTTGCGGATGGTCGGGATGTGCTGGTCCAGGAAGCCGTCCTTGACCACTTCGTGCACGACCATCTGGGTCAGCTGGGCGGTGTGGAGGTCGGCGGCCTGCTTGGCCAGCTCGAGGCGGCGCACCAGCGGCAGCGGGGCGCACACGTAGCCGAGGCGGATGCCCGGGGTCAGGACTTTGGAGAAGGAGCCCATGTAGATCACGCCGTCCGGGTTCATCGCCACCATCTTCGGCGACGGCGCTCCCTTGTAGCTCAGGGCGCCGTAGGGATCGTCCTCGATCAGCGGCAGGCCCAGGCGGGCGCAGGTTTCCACCAGTTCCAGGCGGCGCTCGACCGACAGGCTGCGGCCGGTCGGGTTCTGGAAGTTCGGCAGCGAGTACAGCAGGCGCGCGCCTTTGGCGACGGCGTCGATCGACGAAGGCACCAGGCCGTGTTCGTCGGTGTCGACCGATTTGAATTCAGGACGGTAGACCGAGAAGGCCTGGAGCGCGCCCAGGTAGCTCGGGGTTTCCACCAGCACGCGGCTGCCTTCGTCGATCAGGACCTTGCCCAGCAGGTCGAGCGCCTGCTGCGAGCCCGAGGTCATGAGGATCTGTTCCGGCAGGATCCTGGAACCTTCCGTCGACAGCGAATTGGCAATCCATTCCCGCAGCGGGCCGTAGCCGTCGGTCGGGCCATACTGCAGCGCGACCTTGCCGTTATCGCTCAGCACCTTGTCGTAGGCGGTCTTCATGACCTCGACCGGGAAGGTGGCGGGCGACGGCAGGCCACCGGCGAAGGAGATGATCTCCGGACGCTGGGTGATCTTCAGGATCTCGCGGATGAACGAGCTTTGCAGCTGTTGCGCGCGTTCCGAGAACTGCCACTGGATGGGATTGGGATTTTCAATTTTCATTACTGTCTCACATGCTTGCAGGAAGGGAGGGGACGCCGAGTCCCGCGTGGGGTACCGGGCCATTATAAAGCACGCCGGATAGGCGGCTTCGTCAAGGCCGGGCCGGGTAGGCCCAGCCCATCATCAGGTTACTGCAACAGCTCGATCTTCAGGCGACTTCGACGATCATTTCGATTTCGACGCAGGTGCCGCGCGGCAGCGAGGCCACGCCGAAGGCCGAGCGCGCGTGCTTGCCGGCATCGCCGAACAGCTCGCCCAGCAGTTCCGAGCAGCCGTTGGTGACCAGGTGCTGCTCGTTGTATTCCGGGGTCGAGGCCACCAGGCTCATGACCTTGACGATGCGCTTCACGCGGCCCAGGTCGCCGCCCACGGCTTCCTGCAGGGTGCCGATCAGGTCGATCGCGACCGAGCGCGCGGCCGCCTGGCCGTCCGCGGTGGTCTTGTCCTTGCCCAGGATGCCGGTGTTCGGGCTGCCGTCGGCGTTCTTGGCGATGTGGCCCGAGATGAATACCAGGTTACCGGTCTGCACGTACATGACGTAGGCGGCAGCCGGGGTCGCCGGGGCCTGCAGGGTGATGTTCAGTTCTTTGAGTTTGTCGTAGACGGACATGCTATTTCCAGGTTGCGGTGGGTGAAGGCGATATTGTACGTCGTGACACGGGTGCTGGGTATTTTGCTAGCGTTATCAATCGTTTAACGAAGTCGCGCCGGATTTGTAATCACCGGCATTTAACAACGTCTTCCCCGCGAAGGCGGGGACCCAAGTTTGCTCGCACGGCGATTCACGTAGAACTTGGACCCCCGCCTTCGCGGGGGCGACGGAGGGGCGCGGAGAGTAGCTCTGAGAAGAGCGGCGCGTCGACATTCGCGCCAGTCAGCGGGATGCCAACGCGGGCAACGCCAGCCAGCCTTCCTTCCCGCTTCATCCGCATCGCCCCCGCCAGCGCCGCCGCCCCGGCCCCTTCCGCCACGTTATGCGTGCAGGCATACATCACCCGCATCGCCTCCGCCACCTCCTCGTCGCTCACCGCGATCACATCCTCCGCATACCGCAGCACCACCTCCAGCGACGCCGCATCCGGCGCCCGGCACGCCATCCCATCCGCCAGCACCGTGCTCACCGGCGCCTCGACCGCCTTCCCGGCCTGCCACGACAGCAGGTAGGCCGGCGCGTGCGCCGACACCACCCCCACGATCCGGGTCCGCAGCCCGAGCGCCTCGCGCGCCGCCACCGCCGCCGCGAAACCCGATCCCTGCCCGATCGGCGCCAGCACCAGGTCGAGCTCCGGCTGCGCGCGGAACAGCTCCAGCCAGTAGCTGGCCACGCCCGCCACCAGGTCCGGATGGTAGGATGGCACCATGTGCAGCCGTTCGCGGTCCGCCAGCGCGTACGCGAATTCGCGGCTCTCCTGGAAATCCTTCCCGTGCTCGATCAGCCGCGCCCCCAGCGCCCGCATGGCCGCATTCTTCTCGCGGCTGTTCCCGTGCGGGACCACGGCCGTCGCTTCGAGCCCGTTCCGGCGCGCCGCGAAGGCGATCGACTGCCCATGGTTGCCGCGCGTGGCCGCCGCCACCCCGCGCAGCCCAGGCTCGCGGCGCAGCAGGCGTTCCATGTACACCACGCCGCCGCGCAGCTTGAAGGCGCCGGCCGGGCCGTGGTTCTCGTGCTTGACCCAGGTTTCCAGGCCGAGCGCCTCGTCGAGCAAGGGCCAGCGGTACTGCGGCGTCGGCGGCATGGCGGTGTAGACGGTGCGGGCGGCGTTCTCGAGGTCGGCCAGGTCGGGCAGCATCATGGGAGATCCCTTCTATATAGTGGATTAGTGGCGAACCTGCATGCGGCGCGCCGCGAACACGACGCCGACCACGGCCAGCGCGAACAGGCAATTGACGAGGGTGAGCGCTTCGCCGAGCAGGACGGCGGCGCCGATCAGGCTCAGGAAAGGCTGCAGCAGCTGCACCTGGCCCACCCGCGCCACCCCGCCCAGCGCCAGGCCACGGTACCAGAAGAAGAAGCCGGTGAAGGTCGAGCCGAAGGTCACGTAGCCGAACGCGGTCCAGGCATGGAACCCGACCTGGCCGAGTTGGGCGAGCTGGGGCGCGCACAGCCAGGCCACCAGCGGCAGCAGGACCGGCACCGACAGCAGCAGCGCCCAGCAGATGACTTCCGGCCCGCCCATGCTGCGCGCCAGGCGTCCGCCTTCGGCGTAGCCCATCGCCGCCAGCGGCACCGCGGCCAGCACCAGCAGGTCGGCCAGGTGCAGCGAGCCGCCGCCCTGGGCGAGCGCGAAGGCGATCACCAGCCCCGCGCCGGACAGGGCCATCACCCAGAAGCCCTGCGACGGGCGCTCGTAGCCGCGCAGCGCGGCGTAGAGGGCGGTGGCGAGCGGCAGCACGCCGACCAGCAGCGCGCCGTGCGAGGCGGGCAGGGTGCGCAGGGCCAGCGAAGTCAGGAGCGGAAAACCGACGATGCAGCCGGCGACGACCAGCGCCAGCGGCCACCACGCGGCGC
>NZ_JAGKSG010000093.1:0-3575 GCF_018119385.1 Massilia sp. AB1
ACGTGCTGCTGCTGCGCAACCGCGACAGCGCGCCGCTGGCCTTCGGCCCGGTCGACGTCGCGCCCGGACGCGAGTTCCGCCTGCCTTTCGAGGAAGAGGGCGAGTTCGTGTTCGCCTGTCCGGCGGTGGCCGGCGGCAGCGTGCGGGTGCGGGTGCTGGCCTCGCCCGATCCGGGCTGGAAGCGCCTGCGCTGGCGCCTGGACAACCTGGTCCAGGCGGTGCGCTACCTGCCGCTGCGCGCCCCCGAAACCTGAGGGCCGGGGGCGGCGGAAATATGCATGCCGGCGCCCCCCAAATGAGGACCGAATCGTGCACCCGTCCCGCTCCCGATTCTGTCATCATGGGAGTATGTCGACGATTTCCATGCCACTGTTCCCGCTCAGTACGGTGCTGTTTCCGGACGGGGTGCTGCCGCTGCAGGTGTTCGAGGTCCGCTACCTCGACATGATCAGCCGCTGCCTGCTCGACGAGACGCCGTTCGGGGTGGTGCTGCTGACCCAGGGCCACGAAGTGCGGCGGCCCGGGGCGGAACAGGAGCGCTTCGTCGCCGCCGGCACCGTGGCCTCGGTCACCGAGACCACGGCCACCACGCCGGGCCTGCTGCAGGTGCTGTGCCGCGGCGGCTCGCGCTTTTCCGTCGTCACCGCCGAACAGCGCATCAACGGGCTGTGGATGGCCGAGGCCGAACTGGTCGAAGACGACCATGAAGTCCCGGTGCCGTCCGAACTGCAGGGCGCGGCCGACGCGCTCGACCGCGTGCTGGCTTCCCTGCACGACGTACCCCAGCACCGCTGGCCGGTGCAGCCGCCGTTCCGGCTCGAGGATTGCGGCTGGGTGGCGAACCGCTGGTGCGAACTGCTGCCGCTGCCCAACCAGCAGAAGCACCAGATGCTCATGCTCGACAACCCCGTCATCCGGCTGGAGCTGCTGCATGACGTGCTCGACGAGCATGGATTGATCACTTCCTAGATGTCTTCATACGGGTAGCGCGCTGGCATGAAATTCTCGGACGATCTTCTCATCGCGTACATCAATGGTGAACTCGCCGAACCGGCGCGCGCCGCGGTCGAACGCGCCATGGGCGCCGACCCGGTGCTGGCGGCGCGCGTCGCCCAGCACCGGGCGCGCCACAGCCGGGTGATCGGCGTTTCGGCCAACGGCCACGACGGCTCCAGCCAGCCGCAGCGCCATGTGCCGCCCGGCGGGGCCAAGGTGGTGCACCTGGACGCCCTGCGTCCGGGCCGCACCGTGCCGCACCCGCCGCCCGGCCATGGCGCCTGGACCCGGCGCCACTGGGCGGCCGTGGTCGGCGCCCTGGCCACCGGCATCCTGGTCGGCGGCCTCGGCTGGCGCAGCCTGGGCGACAACCCGGGCATGGTGACCCTGGTCGACAGCGAAGGCGCGCTGGTGGCGCGCGGCAAGCTGCTGGACGCCCTGAGCCAGCAGCTGGCCAGCCCGGGGCCTTCCGAGAACGGGGTGCGCATCGGCGTGACCTTCATCGCCAGGGACGGCGCCTATTGCCGCAGCTTCGTGGTCGACACCACGGCCGGCCTGGCCTGCCGCAGCGGCGGACGCTGGACCATCCCGGTGCTGGCCGAAGGACAGGCCGGCGCCGCCTACCTGGACGGCAGTGTGCTGCCGCAGGCGGTGCAGGACGCCATCGAGCAGCGCAGCGCGGGCGCCACCCTCGATCCGGTGGCCGAGCGCGCGGCCCAGCAGCGCGGCTGGAAGCCCTGATGGTTTCCGTTGACAAACTGTTCAGAAAACAGGACGGCATATACAGGGGTGACGATTTCAGGTATCGTGTCACCCGCTAAAAGTGCCTCTACGTTCGCGTATCTGGTGCGTTGTCCGAAGAAAACTGCCGGATGACGAAGTCCGGACCGTGCGTCACCCGGCGGCGCCGCCCAGCGGCCAACGCCGTTTCCCATCCGGAGCTTGATTCGCGCGTGCCGACTGCCAGCAGCCGGAGCCGTAGAGCTAACCAATGAATGCCCGAAAAGAACATGTCTGACACACCGAACAATAATGAAGTCGCAGTGGCTCCCGTGAGCGCCGCGGCCGAGCAGCCGCCTGTGCGCTTCGCCGATTTCGGCCTGGCGCCGGACATCCTGCGCGCGCTCTCGGACCAGGGCTACGTCCATCCGACCCCGATCCAGGCCCAGGCGATCCCCGTGGTGCTGAAGGGCCGCGACGTCATGGGCGCGGCCCAGACCGGCACCGGCAAGACCGCCGGCTTCTCGCTCCCCATCATCCAGCTCCTGATGGAGCACGCCAACAGCAGCATGTCGCCGGCGCGCCACCCGGTCCGCGCCCTGGTGCTGACCCCGACCCGCGAACTGGCGGTGCAGGTGGCCGACAACGTGGCCGCCTATTCGCGCCACACCCCGCTGCGCTCGACCGTGGTGTTCGGCGGCATGGACATGAAGCCGCAAACCGAGACCCTGCGCCGCGGCGTCGAGATCGTGATCGCCACCCCGGGCCGCCTGCTCGACCACGTCGAGCAGAAGAACATCAGCCTGGCCCAGGTGCAGATGCTGGTCATGGACGAAGCCGACCGCATGCTCGACATGGGCTTCCTGCCCGACTTGCAGCGCATCATCAACCTGCTGCCGAAGAAGCGCCAGAACCTGATGTTCTCGGCCACCTTCTCGCCGGAAATCAAGAAGCTGGCCAACACCTTCCTGACCGACCCGGTCACGATCGAGGTCGCGCGCAGCAACGCCACCGCCGACAAGGTGACCCAGGTGGTCTACAAGGTCGACGAAGAGCTCAAGCGCGACGTGGTCGAGCACCTGATCCGCCAGCGCGAGCTGAAGCAGGTGATCGTGTTCTCGAACACCAAGATCGGCGCCTCGCGCCTGTCGCGCCACCTCGAGCAGCGCGGCATCAAGGCCTCGGCCATCCACGGCGACAAGACCCAGCAGGAGCGCATGGCCGCCCTCGACGCCTTCAAGAAGGGCGAGGTCGAGGTGCTGGTGGCGACCGACGTGGCCGCGCGCGGCCTGGACATCTCGGACCTGCCTTGCGTCATCAACTTCGACCTTCCCTACAACGCCGAGGACTACGTGCACCGCATCGGCCGCACCGGCCGCGCCGGCGCCTCGGGCGATGCGCTGTCGGTGTACTCGGACAAGGACGAGCGCCTGCTGGCCGACATCGAGAAGCTGATCAAGCAGACCATCCCGCGCGGCGCGCTGGACGGCTTCGCACCGCCCTCGGCGCGCGCCCGCGACAGCGAGCGCCGCGGCCGCCGCGGCGACGAGTTCACGCCTGCGGCTGCGCACGGCGCCCCTTCGGGTTCGTATGGCGCGCGTCCCCCGCGCGCCGGCGGCATGGGCCCGGGCCCGCGCCGCGAGAAGGTCGATCCCTGGTTCCTCAAGCCCTACGAGCCGAGCAGCGCGCCGCGCAAGGATGCCGTGGCGGCGCCGTCGGCCCAGGCCAAGCCCGCCAAGCAGAAGCTGGCCTTCCTGCTGGGCGGCGTGCCGAAGCAGTGATCGGGGTGGAATGAACGAAAGGGGCGGGGGGGGGGGGGGGGCCCCCCCGGGGGGGTGGGGGGGGGGGGGCGGGCCGGG
>NZ_JAGKSG010000094.1:0-3361 GCF_018119385.1 Massilia sp. AB1
AATAAAAAACCGCCAGGCTCACGCACTGGCGGTTTTTGCTGGCTTGAAGCCGCGATCGCTTACTGCGCCGCGCCTTCCACCGGATCGGCTGCCTTCATCGACAGCTTCAGGCGGCCGCGCTCGTCGGTCTCGAGGACCTTCACGCGCACTTGCTGGCCTTCCTTCAGGTAGTCGGCCACGGCGTTGACGCGCTCGTTGGCGATCTGCGAGATGTGCAGCAGGCCGTCCTTGCCCGGCATGACCTGAACGATCGCGCCGAAGTCGAGCAGCTTGAGCACGGTGCCGTCGTAGGTCTTGCCCACTTCGACCGATGCGGTCAGCTCTTCGATGCGGCGCTTGGCTTCCTGGCCGGCGGCGGCGTCGACCGACGCGATGGTCACGATGCCTTCGTCGGTGATGTCGATCTGGGTGCCGGTTTCTTCGGTCAGCGCGCGGATGACGGCGCCGCCCTTGCCGATCACGTCACGGATCTTTTCCGGGTTGATGCGGATGGTGATCAGGCGCGGTGCGAAGTCCGACAGCTCGGTCTTCACGGTCGGCATGGCCTTCTGCATCTCGGCCAGGATGTGCTGGCGGGCTTCCTTGGCCTGGGCCAGCGCCACCTGCATGATTTCCTTGGTGATGCCCTGGATCTTGATGTCCATCTGCAGCGCGGTGATGCCTGCCGGGGTACCTGCGACCTTGAAGTCCATGTCGCCCAGGTGGTCTTCGTCACCCAGGATGTCGGTCAGGACGGCGAACTTGCCGCCTTCCTTGATCAGGCCCATGGCGATGCCGGCGACGTGCGCCTTCATCGGCACGCCGGCGTCCATCAGCGCCAGGCAGCCGCCGCACACCGACGCCATCGACGAGGAGCCGTTCGACTCGGTGATTTCCGAGACCAGGCGCACCGAGTAGCTGAACTCGTCAGCCGACGGCAGCGCGGCGACCAGCGCGCGCTTGGCCAGGCGGCCGTGGCCGACTTCGCGGCGCTTCGGGGTACCCACGCGGCCGGTTTCGCCGGTGGCGAACGGAGGCATGTTGTAGTGCAGCATGAAGTCGTCGGTGTACTCGCCCATCAGCGCGTCGATCTTCTGGCTGTCGCGCGCGGTGCCGAGGGTGGCGACGACCAGCGCCTGGGTTTCACCGCGGGTAAACAGGGCCGAACCGTGGGTACGCGGCAGGACGCTGGTGCGGATCGCGATCGGACGCACGGTGCGGGTGTCGCGGCCGTCGATACGCGGTTCGCCTTCCAGGATCTGCGAACGCACGACCTTGGCTTCCATGTCGAACAGGATGTTGCCGACTTCGGCCGCATCGGCTTCCACGCCCTGCGCGGCCAGTTCGGCCATCACTTCGGCGGACAGCGACTTCAGCTTCTGCTGGCGCGCCGATTTTTCGCGGGTCTGGTATGCGTCGCGCACTTTCGCGCCGGCCAGCTCGCCCACGCGGGCGATCAGTGCTTCGTTCTTCGGCGCCGGCGCCCATTCGACTTCCGGCTTGCCGCCATCGGCGACCAGGTCGTGGATCGCATCGATCACGGCCTTCATCTGGTCGTGGCCGAAGACGACCGCGCCGAGCATGATTTCTTCCGACAGCTGCTGGGCTTCCGATTCCACCATCAGGACGGCGGTTTCGGTACCGGCCACGACCAGGTCCATCTGCGAGGTCTTGAGCTGGGTGGTGGTCGGGTTCAGGATGTACTGGCCGTTCGCGTAGCCGACGCGCGCCGCGCCGATCGGGCCGTTGAACGGGATGCCGGCGATGCACAGGGCGGCCGAAGCGCCGATCATCGACGGGATGTCCGGGTCGATCTCAGGATTGACCGACAGGACGTGGATGATGACCTGGACTTCGTTCAGGTAGCCTTCCGGGAACAGCGGGCGGATCGGACGGTCGATCAGGCGCGAGGTCAGGGTCTCTTTTTCGGAAGGACGGCCTTCGCGCTTGAAGAAGCCGCCCGGGATCTTACCGGCTGCGTACGTTTTTTCCATGTAGTCGACGGTCAGCGGGAAGAAGTCCTGGCCCGGCTTGGCGTCTTTCTTGGCGACTACGGTTGCCAGCACGACGGTATCTTCGACCGACACGACGACGGCGCCGGATGCCTGGCGCGCGATCTCACCCGTCTCCATGGTGACCGTGTGTTGACCGTACTGGAAGGTTTTCGTAACTTTATTAAACATGGGTAATCCCTTTCTATTTGCCGACAGATTTTCAGGGGCTGTCGTTCACCTCACCACGGGCCGCCTCAGCGGCCTTTACAACAACTTCAACAACAAGACGGCAAAAACAAAAAATGCCCGCGACAGTGTTACTGGCGCAGGCATTTCGTGACTAAACCGTCTGGCGCAACGATTACTTACGCAGGCCGAGCTTGGCGATCAGATCGCGGTAACGGTTAGCGTCCTTACGCTTCAGGTAAGCCAGCAGGCTCTTACGACGGTTAACCATCATGATCAGGCCACGGCGGGAGTGGTGATCCTTCTGGTGTGCCTTGAAGTGGCCGTTCAGCTCGTTGATACGTGCGGTCAGCAGTGCGACCTGGACTTCCGGGGAACCGGTGTCGTTCTGGCCACGTGCGTTGTCCGCGATGATCGCGGCTTTGTTGATGTTTTCTACGGTCATGATGTTACCTTTCACATGCGGTGCAAGAGTCGGAACCCAGCGCACCGTGATTATCAAAAAACCTGTCCAAAACGGACAGACCCGCCAGTATAGGTGAAAACGCTTCGCGGAGCCAGTGTTTGCACCCTCCGGATCGGGCATGATGGAGTTTTCGGGGCATTTTGCGGGTGAAAATATGACAAACATAGTCAAAATTGCAATTACCGCTGCCGCGCTGGCGCTTGCGGGGTGCGCGCTGCCCCAGGCGCCCGTGCCCGGCGAGCCGCTCGAGGCCGTGCGCGCCAGGCTGGGGGCGCCGACGGCGGTGTATCCCATGCCGGACGGGCAGATGCTGGAGTATGCGACCGGGCCCTTCGGGCAATACACCTACATGGCGCGCATCGGGCAGGATGGACGGCTGGTGAGCTGGGAGCAGGTGCTGACCGGGGAGAAGTTCGCGACCATCAAGATCGATCGCGCGACCAAGGAGGATGTCTTGCGCACGCTGGGCCGGCCGGCCGAGGTGTCGCGGGTGGCGCTGCGCAATTACGAGGTGTGGTCGTACCGGTACAAGGAGGCGGGGGTGTGGGATTCGCTCATGCATGTGCACTTCGATGAGCAGGGGGTGGTCAGGCAGATGATGAATGGACCGGATCCGAGGTTTGAGAGGGATGGGAAGTTTGGGTTGTGATAGGTTCCGGGCTGCTCTTGCGAACTTGGGTCCCCGCCTTCGCGGGGACGACGTTGGTTTAGGTGCGTGAAAAGCGTCGGCGCGATT
>NZ_JAGKSG010000095.1:0-3207 GCF_018119385.1 Massilia sp. AB1
CCCCGTGAAATCGAAGTAGCGCAAGTGCCCTTCCTTGAACATCTGCTCGAGCGCCAGCCACTGCAGTACGGTGCCGACCGACAGGTGCATGTAGGCCGGGTCGTAGCCCAGGTAGGCGTAGATGGCGACGCCGTCCTGGACCGGGCAGTACAGGTAGGAGACCGGCCGTTCGCCGTCGAACAAGACGTAGGCGCGCAACTGCCCGCCGGCGGCCAGCGCGCGGGCGCGTTCCATGAATTCGGGCGTATCGGGCAGGCCCGCGTCCAGCAGCTTTTCCTGGTAGGTCAGCTTCGACACCGCGCGCGCCAGCTGGAAGAAGGCCGGGACCTCGTCCGGGCTGCGGTAGGCGTGCCACTTGAGGGTGCCGCCGCAGTGCTCGGTGAACTTGCGGATCTTGCGGTTGATGGTCGAGCGCGTCTTGGACGAGAATTTCTTCTGGTAGTCCTCGAACGAAGTGCCCAATTCGATGTAGCAGTGCTGGTATTGCAACGGCACGTAGCGCAGGAAGGGGCCGGACCGGGCCAGGCGCGGCAGCGCTTCGTCGACCGGCAGGCGGCGCAAGGCGAAGCCCTGGCTGCCCGGGGCAAGCTGGTCCTCGCCCTGCACGGCGGCGGCGCCGGGATGTCCGGCCTCGGCCAGTCCGATCGAGCGCAGCTGCAGGCGGATGGACGCCTGGAACAAGGTCCAGTCGCTCAGCTGGAACTTGAACGGTATGTCACGCACTTCCCAGGAACTCATCCTTGATACTTTCCCGTCTCGGCCCGGCCAACGGCGCGGATCTTGATAGCGTACGTGAGGTGAACGTGCATAAGATCGCCGGCGGCCCGGCCAGTTAATAAGTTGGCATTATTTTACACTTTTTCAAATGTTTTAACTTTCTCCCGTCTCCAGTCGTCTCCATTGAGACACACGCAATTGCACTATTTTTAGACAGGCCGCACCGGGCCGCTCCCGGCGGCGGCGAAAAAAAACCCGGGATCGGACAAGCCAACCCGGGTTCCCGCATCAAGCCCTGCCGGGTCTTACCAGATGATCACGCGATCCTTCGGCGCCAGGTACATCTTGTCGCCTTCCTTCACGCCGAAGGCTTCGTAGAAGCCCGGCTGGTTCTTCAGGGTGCCGTTGGCGCGGTACTGGCCCGGCGAGTGCGGGTCGGTCTTGATCTGGGCGATCTGCGCCGGCTCGCGCATCTTGGTGCGCCACACTTGGCCCCAGCCCATGTAGAAGCGCTGGTCGCCGCTCAGGCCATTGATCACCGGCGCCTTCTTGCCCTTCAGCGACAGCTTGTAGGCCTTGTAGGCGATCGCCAGGCCCGAGTTGTCGCCGATGTTCTCGCCCAGGGTCAGTTCGCCGTTGACGTTATAGCCCGGCAGCGGGCTGTAGCCGGCGTACTGGTTGATCAGGACCTTGGTCTTCTCGGCGAACTTCTTGCCGTCTTCCTCGGTCCACCAGTTGCGCATGTTGCCGTCGCCGTCGTACTGCGAACCCTGGTCGTCGAAGCCGTGGCTGATCTCGTGGCCGATCACGGCGCCGATGCCGCCGTAGTTGACCGCGTCGTCGGCCTTGGCGTCGAAGAACGGCGGCTGCAGGATCGCGGCCGGGAACACGATCTCGTTCAGTTCCGGGTTGTAGTAGGCGTTGATGGTCTGCGGCGTCATGCCCCATTCGTCGCGGTCGATCGGCTTGCCCAGCTTGTTCAGCTCGCGGTTGTATTCCACCTCGCGCGAACGCATCACGTTGCCGACCAGGTCCTCGCGCTTGACGCTCAGGGCCGAGTAATCCTTCCACTTGTTCGGGTAGCCGATCTTCGGGGTGAACTTGGCCAGCTTGGCCTGGGCTTCCTTCTTGGTCGCCGGGCTCATCCAGTCGAGGGTGTCGATCGAGGACTTGTAGGCGGCCAGCAGGTTCTTGACCAGGACTTCCATGCGCGCCTTGCGCTCGGCCGGGAAGTGCTCCTTCACGTACAGCTTGCCGACCGCTTCGCCCAGGCTGCCTTCCAGGGTCGAGACGCCGCGCTTCCAGCGCGCTTCCAGCTGCGGGGTGCCCGACAGGGTGGTGCCGTGGAAGGCGAAGCGCTCGTCGACGAAGGCCTTGGACAGGTAGTTGGCGTAGCTTTCCACCAGGTGCAGCTGCAGGTAGGTCTTCCAGGTCTCGAGCGGCACGCGGTTCAGGACTTCGGCGAAGCCCTTCAGGTAGCTCGGCTGGCTGACGATCAGGTAGTCGGTCTTGCCCTTCAGGCCGGATGCGGCCAGCCAGGATTGCCAGTCGTAGCCCGGCGCCAGCTCGGCCAGCTTGGCCAGCTCGACCTTGTTATAGGTCTTGATCGGGTCGCGGTTCTCGACCTTGGTCCACTGGACCTTGGCCAGTTCGGTTTCCAGCTCGACGATGGCCTTGGCGTTGGCGGCGGCGTTCTTGTCGCCGGCCATGGCCAGCATCTTCTCGGCGTGCTGCTGGTACTTGGCGCGGATGTCGGCCAGCTTGGCGTCGTCCTGCTTCAGGTAGTAGTCGCGGTCCGGCATGCCCAGGCCGGCCTGGTAGAGATCGGCCACGTAGCGGGTCGAATCCTTGGCGTCCTGGTGGATGTAGAAGATGAAGGGAACGTTCACGCCCAGGCGGCCCAGCTGCGCGAACACGGCCGGCAGTTCGGCCTTGTCCTTGATGGCGGCGAGCTTGCCCAGTTCCGCGTTCAGCGGCGCGATGCCCAGCTGCTCCAGGCGGGCCTCGTCCATGTAGCTGGCGTAGAAGTCGCCGATCTTCTGCACTTCCGAACCCTGGGCGCCCTTGGCGGCGGCGGCCTTTTCGATGATCGCGCGCAGCTGCGGCAGGGTGTCTTCGCGCAGCTGGTGGAAGGCGCCCCAGCTCGACTTGTCTGCCGGGATCTCGACGGTCTTGAGCCACTTGCCGTTCAGGTGGGCGAAGAAGTCGTCCTGCGGGCGCACCGCAGGCTCCACGTATTGCAGGGCGATGCCGGAAGAGAGCGTGCCGGCCTTGGCGCCGCTCTTGGCCGCGCTGTTCGATTCCGCCTGGGCCATCGAGGCCACCAGCACCAGCGCCGCGGCGCTCAGGATATGTCGTTTCATCAGGTTCTCCGTGTAGGGGTTGTTATTCTATGTGCAGCGGGGGGGGGGGGGGGGGGGGCCCCCCCCCGGGGGGGGGGCGGGGGGGGGGGGCGGGGGGGGGGGGGGCGGGGGGGGCGGGCGCCGCGGG
>NZ_JAGKSG010000096.1:0-3144 GCF_018119385.1 Massilia sp. AB1
CCGCTGCGGCGGTCTTTTTTTTGCCCTCTTCCGCATCGTCCGCCCGTGCGAAACGCCCCATTACCACCGCACGCCCGTGCAGAACAGGCAACACTCGTTGTATTTTTGCAAAACCTGTCATTTTTGATAGGTATCAGGCGTAAAGACATTGCTTAGCGTAACAATATTGACGCGCCGCATTAATTGATACGCGCACATGTTTCGCCTCGGGACCAAGACGATGATGCCAGACCGCCACCCTGCCGGGATGTTCGCCAACCCGGCAATCCTGCTGACGGGAGCGCTGCTGTCGCTGCTCGTCGGCGCCGGCGCCCACCTGGCCACCTCCGAAGCGATCGAGAGCGACGCCAGCACCCGCTTTCGCACCATGGCGCGCGCGGCCCAGTACACCATCGACGCCCGCATCAAGAGCTACAGCGATGTCTTGCGCGGCACCGCCGGGCTGTTTCGCGCCACCGAATACACCAGCGCCGACGAGTTCCGCCAGTACGTCGAGCAGCTCGACATCGAACGCAATTTTCCCGGCATCGAGGTGATCAATTACGCGCGCACGGTGCACGCCGACGGCCTCGCCGAGCTCGACCGCGAGCTGCTCGCACGCATGCGCATGCTCGGCATCCAGGGCGACGCCGCGCCGCTGCTTCCCCTGCCCGGCCGCGACACCTATACCGTGCTGGTCTACATCGAACCGCGCTCCCGCCCTTCGCTCGAAAAGCTCGGCATGGACCTGGAAGCGCGCGGCTACACGCGCCAGGTGCTGGCCCATGCGCGCGACGCCAACATCCTGAGCGCCTCGGGCACGCGCATCGCGCTCCAGCCCGGACCGAACCAGAGCAGCCAGGCGCTGCGCATGCCGGTCTACCGCATCGGCATGCCGACCGGCACCGTGGCCGAACGCCGCCTGGCCTACATGGGCTCGGCCGGCATCGGCTTCAGCGTGGCCCGCCTGATGGGCGGCATCCTGGACGAATTCCCGGTGAAGGGCACGCGCCTGGTGGTCACCGACCTGACCGAGGTGCCGCCCGAGCCGGGCGAAGCGCCGCCGCGCGCCATCCTCTACGACAGCCAGGCCACGGCCAGGGACCCGCACCCGGCGCTGCCGCCGGAAGACGCCAGCGTGTTCTCGGCCAGCCTGCCGATCGAGTTCAACCAGCGCCTGTGGCGGGCCGACTTCAGCATTCCCCGCTCCGCGCTCTACACCAGCTTCGACATCTATTACCCGTGGCTGGCCGCTTTCGCCGGCTTCATGAGCACGGCCCTGCTGTACGCGCTGTTCCAGACCATGGCCTTCTCGCGCCGCAACGCCCTGCGCATGGCCGAGGACATGACGCGCGAGCTGCGCGCCAGCCAGGCCAAGCTGCAGGCCAGCCACGAGAAGCTGCGCCTGCTGGCGGCGCACGCGGAACAGATCAAGGAAGGCGAACGCAAGCGCATCGCGCGCGAGATCCACGACGACCTGGCGCAAAGCCTGCTGGCGCTGAAGATCGAGGCCGAGTTCCTGGCCAACCGCACCCGCGGCGGCCACAAGCGCCTGCATGCGCGCGCCGACGCCACGGTGCGCCAGATCGACGTCACCATCCGCAGCGTGCGCCAGATCATCAACGACCTGCGGCCCAACGTGCTCGACCTGGGCCTGAGCGCGGCGGTCGACTGGCAGGTGGCGGACTTCGCGCGCCGCACCGGCATCGCCTGCGAGCTGGTGGACGACGACGGCGACTACCGCATCGACGACCACTGCGCCACCGCCTTCTTCCGCATCCTGCAGGAATCGCTCAACAACGTGGCGCGCCACGCCCACGCCACCCGGGTCTGGATCGATTTGCGCCAGCACGCCGACATGCTCACCATGACCATCCGTGACAACGGCGTCGGCATGCAGCCTGGCAGCCGCAACCGCAACGGCTCCTTCGGCCTGGTCGGGATCGAGGAAAGGGTCGGCATCCTGGGCGGCTCGTTCTCGGTCAGCAGCGGCCCGGAAACCGGGACCACGATCGTCGTCACGATCCCCGTTACCGGGCCCATCGCGCCCGCCCAGGACGGCATCCGCGCCGCCTCGGTCGCCGTGGCCGCCTAACGCAGAAATCATTCCGCTGGGCAGTTGTGGTTGAAAAATCACATCAATCAATGGTTGAGCAAGCTCAACAGTTCCACTGACTGCCCGCAGGAAAATGGTTATCGCTGTGAACGCTCAAGACGGCATGCCGTCTTGTTTCTCCATCCATTCATGCAGGAGGATTATTCGCCTTACCCGCTTCAACCAAAACAGGGACCCAGCAGTATCCACCATCAAAATACTGACAACAGAGGTGAACACGATGTCGACGAAAACTGAATTTGCAGCTTTTGAAGCACTTGACCTCACACCGATCAAGATGAAACTGATGCACGTGGAATCCGGCGAAGGCTGGTCCGAAGTGCGCGCCAACGCCGTCGAAGCGGAATACCGGCGCTACCTGTTCCTGGTGAAGAAGTACCCGGACGAGCAGGCGTCGCCGACGGTCGACGTCGACACCTTCTGGCACTACCACATCCTCGACACCATGAAGTACGCGCGCGACTGCGAGCAGGTGTTCGGCTACTTCCTGCACCACTATCCCTATGTCGGCATCGGCGAGCAGGCCGTCGAAGGCGAACAGGTGCGCGCCGGCGAACGCATGCGCGAACTGTACGCCGCCGAATTCGGCACACCGGCCGCGGGCCAGGAAGCCTGGTGCGCCTCGCCGGGCAAGCCGCTGATGGAAGCCGGCGATCCGGCCTGGTGCGCTGCGCCGGGCAAGGCCTTGAGCAAGGGCGGCGACGGCGCATGGTGCGCTTCGCCGGGCAAGGGCAGCGACAGCGCGTGGTGTGCTTCGCCGGGCAAGGGCAGCGACAGCGCATGGTGTGCTTCGCCGGGCAAGGGCAGCGACAGCGCGTGGTGCGCTTCGCCGGGCAAGGGCAGCGACACGGCATGGTGCGCGTCGCCGGGCAAGGCCTTGGCCGAAGCCGTCAAGACCGCGTGGTGTGCTTCCCCCGGCAAGGCAGTCGCCAGCGCGAACCAGACGGCCTGGTGCGCTTCGCCGGGCAAGGCGCAGCTCGCGGCCTGATTCCGCCATCCCTCCCCGGGGGGGGGGCCCCGGGGGGGGGGGGCGCCCCCCCCCCCCGCGC
>NZ_JAGKSG010000097.1:0-2770 GCF_018119385.1 Massilia sp. AB1
TTGGGTAGCTGCTGTATCACAGCGCTGTAGTCTTGATCCTTGGCTGACTGCCAAGGTTATAGGGACAAGCCGTACGGGCAATTAGTACTGGTTAGCTTAATGCATTACTGCACTTCCACACCCAGCCTATCAACGTCCTGGTCTCGAACGACCCTTCAAGGAGCTCAAGGCTCCGGGAAATCTCATCTCAAGGCAAGTTTCCCGCTTAGATGCTTTCAGCGGTTATCTCTTCCGAACTTAGCTACCCGGCAATGCCACTGGCGTGACAACCGGTACACCAGAGGTTCGTCCACTCCGGTCCTCTCGTACTAGGAGCAGCCCCCTTCAAATTTCCAACGCCCACGGCAGATAGGGACCAAACTGTCTCACGACGTTTTAAACCCAGCTCACGTACCACTTTAAATGGCGAACAGCCATACCCTTGGGACCGGCTACAGCCCCAGGATGTGATGAGCCGACATCGAGGTGCCAAACTCCCCCGTCGATATGAACTCTTGGGAGGAATCAGCCTGTTATCCCCAGAGTACCTTTTATCCGTTGAGCGATGGCCCTTCCATACAGAACCACCGGATCACTATGTCCTACTTTCGTACCTGCTCGACTTGTCGGTCTCGCAGTTAAGCACGCTTATGCCATTGCACTATTAGCACGATGTCCGACCGTACCTAGCGTACCTTCGAACTCCTCCGTTACACTTTAGGAGGAGACCGCCCCAGTCAAACTGCCTACCATGCACTGTCCCCGATCCGGATAACGGACCAAGGTTAGAACCTCAAATGAACCAGGGTGGTATTTCAAGGATGGCTCCACGAGAACTGGCGTCCCCGCTTCAAAGCCTCCCACCTATCCTACACAGATTGATTCAAAGTCCAATGCAAAGCTACAGTAAAGGTTCATGGGGTCTTTCCGTCTAGCCGCGGGTAGATTGCATCATCACAAACATTTCAACTTCGCTGAGTCTCGGGAGGAGACAGTGTGGCCATCGTTACGCCATTCGTGCAGGTCGGAACTTACCCGACAAGGAATTTCGCTACCTTAGGACCGTTATAGTTACGGCCGCCGTTTACTGGGACTTCAATCAAGAGCTTGCACCCCATCATTTAATCTTCCAGCACCGGGCAGGCGTCACACCCTATACGTCCACTTTCGTGTTTGCAGAGTGCTGTGTTTTTATTAAACAGTCGCAGCCACCATTTTATTGCAACCCGTTCATCCTTCCACAGTAAAGTGGTCAAACTACTAGGGCGTACCTTATCCCGAAGTTACGGTACCAATTTGCCGAGTTCCTTCTCCCGAGTTCTCTCAAGCGCCTTAGAATACTCATCTCGCCCACCTGTGTCGGTTTGCGGTACGGTCTCGTATGACTGAAGCTTAGAGGCTTTTCTTGGAACCACTTCCGATTGCTTCGCAGCATAAAGCCGCTCGTCTCAACCCCTTGGATTCTGTACCCGGATTTGCCTAAGTACCTCCTATGAGCCAAAAACCAACTATTCCAACAGTTGGACAACCTTCCGCGATCCGTCCCCCCATCGCATCATACGACGGTGCAGGAATATTAACCTGCTTCCCATCAGCTACGCATCTCTGCCTCGCCTTAGGGGCCGACTCACCCTGCTCCGATGAACGTTGAACAGGAAACCTTGGGCTTACGGCGTGCGGGCTTTTCACCCGCATTATCGCTACTCATGTCAGCATTCGCACTTCTGATACCTCCAGCATCCTTTACAAGACACCTTCGCAGGCTTACAGAACGCTCTCCTACCATATGTCAAAGACATATCCGCAGCTTCGGTGACTGGCTTAGCCCCGTTACATCTTCCGCGCAGGACGACTCGATCAGTGAGCTATTACGCTTTCTTTAAATGATGGCTGCTTCTAAGCCAACATCCTGACTGTTTTAGCCTTCCCACTTCGTTTTCCACTTAGCCAATCTTTGGGACCTTAGCTGGCGGTCTGGGTTGTTTCCCTCTTGACGCCGGACGTTAGCACCCGACGTCTGTCTCCCAAGCTCGCACTCATCGGTATTCGGAGTTTGCAATGGTTTGGTAAGTCGCAATGACCCCCTAGCCATAACAGTGCTCTACCCCCGATGGTGATACTTGAGGCACTACCTAAATAGTTTTCGGAGAGAACCAGCTATTTCCAAGTTTGTTTAGCCTTTCACCCCTACCCACAGCTCATCCCCTAATTTTTCAACATTAGTGGGTTCGGACCTCCAGGGCGTGTTACCGCACCTTCATCCTGGCCATGGGTAGATCACTTGGTTTCGGGTCTACACCCAGCGACTGTCGCCCTGTTCGGACTCGATTTCTCTACGGCTCCCCTATTCGGTTAACCTCGCCACTGAATGTAAGTCGCTGACCCATTATACAAAAGGTACGCCGTCACCCCACGAAGAGGCTCCGACTGTTTGTATGCACACGGTTTCAGGATCTATTTCACTCCCCTCCCGGGGTTCTTTTCGCCTTTCCCTCACGGTACTGGTTCACTATCGGTCGATTACGAGTATTTAGCCTTGGAGGATGGTCCCCCCATGTTCAGACAGGATTTCTCGTGTCCCGCCCTACTTGTCGTACGCTTAGTACCACCGTTTGAATTTCGTGTACGGGGCTATCACCCGCTATGGCGCTTATTTCCAGAAGCTTCCACTATTCAATCGACTATCACGTACAGGCTCATCCCATTTCGCTCGCCACTACTTTGGGAATCTCGGTTGATTTCTTTTCCTGCAGCTACTTAGATGTTTCAGTTCGCCGCGTTCGCTTTGCAT
>NZ_JAGKSG010000098.1:0-2719 GCF_018119385.1 Massilia sp. AB1
ATCTACTGCCCGTGCTCGATCCGGACGTGCTGCTGGTGACCGATGCGCATGCCGCCTACCGGGCTTTCGCGCGCGAAGCCGGCATTTCTCACGAATGCGTCAACCTGCGCGCCGGCGAGCGCGTACGCGGAGCGATCCATGTACAAAACGTGAACGCCTACCACCGACGCTTCCGGCAATGGCTGGCGCGCTTTCACGGCGTCGCCTCGCGTTACCTGCCGAACTACCTGGGCTGGCAATGGGCGCTGGACGGCGCGCGCATCGCTTCGCCTGAGCGATTCCTACGAGCGGCGATGGGCCTCTTCCACACGTAACAGCGACAGCGCCAAGGAGTTAGAAGACGACGACCGAGCGGATCGACTCGCCCGATTTCATCAGGTCGAAGCCTTCGTTGATGCGCTCGAGCGGCAGGTGGTGGGTGATCAGGTCGTCGATATTGATCTTGTTTTCCATGTACCAGTCGACGATGCGCGGCACGTCGGTGCGTCCGCGCGCGCCGCCGAAGGCCGATCCCTTCCACACGCGCCCGGTGACCAGCTGGAACGGCCGGGTCGAGATTTCCTGCCCGGCGGCCGCCACGCCGATGATGATCGACTGGCCCCAGCCCTTGTGGCAGCACTCCAGTGCCTGGCGCATGGTGTTGACGTTGCCCACGCACTCGAAGCTGTAGTCCGCGCCGCCATCGGTCAGCTGGACGATGCTGTCGACCACGTTCTCGACCTTGGTCGGGTTGATGAAGTGGGTCATGCCGAACTTGCGCGCCATGGCTTCGCGTTCCGGGTTCAGGTCTACGCCGATGATCTTGTCGGCGCCGACCATCTTGGCCGCCTGGATCACGTTCAGGCCGATGCCGCCCAGGCCGAACACGACCACGTTGGCGCCCGCCTCCACCTTGGCGGTGAAGATCACGGCGCCGATGCCGGTGGTCACGCCGCAGCCGATGTAGCAGATCTTGTCGAAAGGCGCGTCCGAGCGCACCTTGGCCAGCGCGATTTCAGGAACCACGATGTAGTTCGAGAAGGTCGACGTGCCCATGTAGTGGTAGATCGGCTTGCCGTCCAGCGAAAAGCGGGAGGTCGCGTCCGGCATCAGGCCGCGGCCCTGGGTGGAGCGGATGGCCTGGCACAAATTGGTCTTCTGCGACAGGCAGAACTTGCACTGGCGGCATTCGGGCGTGTAGAGCGGAATGACGTGGTCGTCCTTGCGCAGGCTGGTCACGCCGGGGCCGACATCGACCACCACGCCCGCCCCCTCATGGCCGAGGATGGCCGGGAAAATGCCTTCCGGATCGGCACCCGACAAGGTGTAGTAGTCGGTGTGGCAAATGCCCGTGGCCTTGACTTCGACCAGCACTTCGCCCGCCTTCGGACCTTCGAGCTCGACTTCCTCGATCGTCAGCGGATGGCCCGCCTTCCATGCAATTGCTGCCTTGGTTTTCATGTTCTCTTCCTGTGACTCAAGAATGGATGAGCGGTCCGACTTGTCGAACCATAAAGTTGGACATGATAACAAGGCTGGCGCACGCGCGTGCGCCGCATAGCTGGAAAGAAAGCCTGTATTTACCGGGCGCGCAGCCGTTCGGCGATGGCGCCGTGCAGGGTGTTCATGGTTTCCTCGGCGCTCAGAATCTGCTCGGCGACCTCGCTCAGCTTGCGCCGCTGCGAACGGGCCTGGTCGCGCAGCACGTCGAAGGCGAGCTGGCGGTCGATGTGGAAACGCGCCATCAGCACGCCGACGGCGATGCTGGTCTCGCGCCCGGCCGCCAGGGCCGACGTCAGGCTGGCTTCGCTGCGGCGCAGGCGCCGGATGTCGTCGCCGCGCGCCAGCGCCGCTTCGAAGGCGGCCAGCAGGCGCGGCGCATCGACCGGCTTGACGACATAGCCGACCGCGCCCGCCTCTGCCGCCGCGCGTGCAGAATCGGCATCGTCGTTGGCGGACAGGAACAGGAAGGGAATATCGGTTTCTTCGCGCAGCAGGCGCGCCAGCTCCAGCCCCGACATGCCGGGCATGGCGATGTCGAGCATGGCCAAGGCCACATCGCGCCCGCGCTCTTCAATCGCGCGCAGCGCCTGGGCCGAGGTGCCGGCCTCAATTGTGTCGTAACCGGCGTGGCGCAACACCTCGCCCAGGTACTCGCGCAGCAAGGTGTCGTCGTCGACGATCAGGACCAGGCGACGCACCACGGCCGGGGTTTCCATGCTTGTTCTCCTATGAAAAACAGACGGCCATGCGGCGCTGCGGCCAGCCGGCGCCGTCTAAAAATGGTGCTTGAGAAAAAGAATAGCATGCAGCACAAATCTTGCGCGGAATCAACAGTGCGTTACATAGTTGTTACATTTCGTGTACACACAATTGAAATGTTGATTGCATATACAGAACTTTTCCAAATACACTGGATTTACCACATGTGCATATTTACAAGTGTGGAGACATCGTCCGTGGCCACGAGCTGCGGGCTTAAACAATAAGTATCAATACGGAGAAGATTCATGGTAAGTAAAGACACTCGCGCATCGAAGTCCCTTAGCATCTGCCTCACCGCTCTGATCGCAGCCGGCGTTTTCGGCAGCGCCCAGGCAGCAGCGCCTGATACCACCCGCGTCATCGTGGCCTTCAAGCCGGGCGCAGCCGCCAAGATGAAATCGGCTGTTGCCGCCGCCAAAGGTTCCGTCAAGCACGAAATCTTCGGCATGAACGCCATGGCCATCGAAGTTCCGGC
>NZ_JAGKSG010000099.1:0-2478 GCF_018119385.1 Massilia sp. AB1
CACCTTCATGGTGGCGTTTTTTTCTGATGGCCACTCAGGCATGCAGACCCAGGCCCGTTATTTTGCCCCCACCGATGTTCCGATCACGCTTGCATCACCCACCAGGACCTGCGGCTTGATGACCCAGCCTTCTCCGGTACGCGCGCTATCCGGCCGCTGTGCGGCGGCAGGAACAGGCTTCGCCAGGCCCCTTTCCTTTGCGTCACGAATCAGGCCACGCACGGTCTGGTCCGCCGCCTTGCTCTCGCGTTCCATCTCCTTGCCGAGCGTCCCCATGCGCTTGCCCAGGGCGTCCATCGGCTTGCCCGCTTCCTTCATCTGGTCGCCCAGCGCTTCCATCTCGGCATGGGCCTTGCGCATCTGCGGCGAATTGTAGGCCTGCTCCATGCGTTTGCCAGCCTGTTCCATGCGCTTGCCCGTCTCTTCCATGCGGCGCTCGATGCGCTCGCGCTCGTCATCGTCGCGGGCGCCGGCCAGTTCGCGGCCAAGGTTTTCCATCTGCTCGCCCAGCGCCCGCATGCCGTCTTCGATCTCGCGCAGCTCGCCCTTGTTGGCGACCGGCTTGAAGCCGCTCGAGGCCTCCTCCATCCGGTGTCCCAGCGCTTCCATCTTCTTGCCGTGCTTGTCCATCTCCTTGCCGTAGACATCCATCTGCTTGCCCAGGCGATCCACCGGCGCCCAGGCCGCATTGACCTTGGCCATCAGCTCGCGGTCCTGGATATAGTACGAGCGGCCGTTCTCGCGGAACCAGACGAACTCGCCGTCGATCGCCTTTCGCGCCGCCTTGACGTCGTCCCAGTCGTCGCTGCTGCCGCTGATGTTGAAGCCGCCTTCCTTGGCGCGCACCACGGCATAGGGTTCGCCGCGGGCGGCTTCGCGGACCACGCGGGGTTCGCGGCGTTCCGACCTGGCCTCTTGAGCGGACTCCTGGGTAGCCTGGGGCGCGGCATGGGCCGGGGCGGTCCAGGAATACAGCGCGGCGCAGGTGGCCAGGCCAAGGATGGGAAGGGCCAGTTTCCAGTTGAGCGGTTCGGCTTCAGGACGAACCAGGCGTTTGATGCGAGACATGAGATCTCCTCCGTGTGCCCCTGGGGCAAGTTGCGGGGTGAACTGGAACAAGTCCAGTTCGGACAATGCAAGTGCCAGGCGCCGCGGTTCGCCGAGCTCGCTTGCGGCTAAATCATCTGCAATCTGTTCGCGCTCGCTGCGGATCCGCTGCGACAGCCACCACACCGCCGGGTGGTAGAACAGCAGGATCTCGATCGCGCTTTGAATCAGGTTTACGAGGTAGTCGAAGCGCCGTACATGGGCCAGCTCGTGCGCCAGCAGCGCTTCCAGCAAATGCGGCGGCATGCCCGTCGCCAGGGACGCCGGCACCAGCACCACCGGGCGCCACCAGCCGGCCGTCACCGGGCTGCTGAGGTCGTCGACCAGGCCCAGGGTGACGCGGCGCGCGATGCCGAAGCGCCGCGCCAGCTCGTCCAGCCGGGCCTGCCAATACGGGTCGCCACGGTAGTGGCCGGGCTGGCTGCGCCGGCGCACCCAGAGCAGGCCGAAGGCCATGCGCAGCGCCAGCAGCCCTGCCCCGCAGGCCCAGAACAGCACCACCAGAGGCAGCCGCGCCTGCAGCGCGCTTTCCCAGCCGGCCACCCGTTCCGGGTCGAGCGCCACTACCGGCGCCTGCTGCGCGGACACGTCGGCCATGGCCAGGGTCGCCAGCGGCAGCATGGTCGTCGTGGTGTCGGCATCGAGGATGCGCTGCACCGTGCCGGCCAGCGGCAGCGCGGCGCACAGCAGCAGGGCCGCGCAGGCCACCGCATAGCGCGCCTGCGGACGGGCGCCGCGCATCATCATCATCACGATGGCCGCCACCCAGGCCACCAGCAGGCCTTGCCAGACAAAATCCAGCAAGGCCCAGGCCAGGCTGCTCGCCACCACCGCCAGCATCTCGCTCATCGCTTCTCCTTCACGTTGAAACTAGAATAATTTGTCTAGATTCTTTTGTCTAGAACTTTTTTTCTACATCGAGGCGTGCGAAGCCGCCCATGGATGCACTGTAGGGATGCGGGCGTACGGACGCCATTGCGGTGCGACAGACCGTCGAAAATGCGGAACAGAGCGGAAGGAAGCGGCCTGCGCGGGAAACGCTGCGCAGGCCGAGGGGGAAGGAATTGGCGCTGTCCGCGTTAAGTGTAGAAATTGAACTGCCGAGTTCCGTCCTTGTCCAAGTGTCGTTAATCGACGTCGACGGCGGAGGGTGGAAATGGAAGGCAGGCGATTCACGAAGTGGTTGCGGCAACTGCCGCTGCTGTCCAAAAATCAGCGCGGCAGACTCCTGGAGATACTGACGCCGGCGCTCGGACTGGACCGGCTCTGCGAAGCGATCGAAGGAGCGGACAGGCCCCCTCCCTGCTGTCCGGTGTGCAAGGCCGAGCGGCCGTATCGGCATGGCCGGAACCGCGGCCTGCAGCGCTATCG